>CBDURV010000113.1:0-9553 GCA_965369495.1 uncultured bacterium | reverse complement strand
ACTCCGCCAGCTACCGGAATGCGCCGCGTGCGGCGCCGGGCGGAACGGTAAAGGAACCGCCCGGGCGCTGGGAATCCTCGGGACGGCGAAGAGAAGAACCAGGCCGGCAGGAGCTTCTAGAAACGACAGCGTCAAAGAGGGCGTAGGGAGGGCCGCCGCCTTCGAAGACTCCTAAGTGGATTCGTCCCGATCGATTGCCCGAGCGCGCCGGGCCGGAACCATGTTGTGCAAGATCGAAGTACGCGGGCCCCTGACACCTCATGCGGTCCCCACTGCGAAAGAGGATAGTCAGCTGCCTGTAGCCGTCAAGCCAAATTCCACAAAATACTGTGGATGAAACCGTGTTGCCCCACTGGATCGCGTGTCTATGCCCTCTCGGTGTGGGCACGAAAAACCCCCGCCTCCTGAAGGAGACGAGGGTTGGCTCCTAGTATCAATCGCTAGTAGTAGACGACGATCACGCGGTCGTCGTTGTTGCCCCAGAAGGGCGCGTTCTGCCCGGGGCTGAGCATCAAACCCCAGTTGAATCCGATCGGCACGAACGGCACAGTGTTGTGCACCGGTGCGAACGGACCCGTCGAAAGCTGCATCGTCGTTGCGTCGATCGGTTGGCCAATCGACCGCGACTGGAACACGTGCAGCACCTCGTCGCCGTTGAACCAGCTGAGGTCGCCGCTGCCCAACGCGAAGGTGCGCGTGTCGTCGGTTGCGGCGCCGAGCCCCATCGAGGGCAGCTGCAACCACGAGGGCGCGCTCGCAAGATCGAGCGACGGAGAGCCATTGGCCGCGATGTGGAACGCGCGATCGAACGGAACGCCCGTCGTGTTGTCCGGACCCGGTCCAAAGACCATCACGCTCCCGTCGCCAAGCGGGGCCAGCAACGGCTTCCAGGCCACTTCGATCCCATTCATGGTGATCGCGCCGAACCCGTCATCGGTGAATATGCCGATGCGGTTGCCGGCGCTCAGCGCGGGCTGCCCGTCGGGGCCGATGGCCATCACGAAGTTGCCGTCCTTGAGCGCGGCGATCGGATGGTTCGCGGTGGTGTTGACGAAGGTGCCGGTGCTGACGCTGGACGGTGTGGCAACGGCGCCCGCGAAGTCCATCACGGAAACGACATCGAAGCCGGGGAACGCCTTGGCCGGCGCGACGAGTCGCGTTGCGGAAACGGCGACAGGTTTGGTCAGCAGGTTCGGCATCACCGCGGTGACAGAAGTGCCGGCCACGATGTCGAACCGCGTGATCATGTCATCGCCGTCGGAGAATCCGCTGTTGTTCAAGGCGGGCCCACGCGAATAGACGAAGACCGCATTGCCGTCCGGAGAGAAGGGCAGTGACCTCAACGTGCGCAGCGACTTCAGCGGCGGGAAGACCGCCGGGCGGTCGATTAGCCCGACATCGACCGGCGCAGGGCCGCCAGGCACAAGTGCGCCATTCACGATCTGGTAGACCCAGAGCTGGTCGCTGCCGCCAGTGCCGGTGCCGACCGTGTTGAATGCGATGTGCGTGCTCGAAATGCGAACGATCGGCGCGCGGGCGACGAACGGAGCCGCAAGGACGTTCACGGTCGGTGTGGGCGAGCCGAGATTCGAGATGACCAGAATCGTCTCGTCCCCGTTGACCGGTCCGCCATTCGGGCCCACCGTCGCAACGCAGATCGTGTCGCTGTCGAGGGCGATCGGCGACGAGGCGTAGTTGTCGAGATTGCGGTCGCCGGGCGCTTGGCCCGTCAACAGGCTCTTGGTCGTGACCGTGTTGGTGAGGGTGTTGACGGTAATCAGGACGAGATCGTCATTGCCGTCACGCCACGCCACGTTGGTCGATGTGGCGACGACCGCCTTGTCGTTGGCGACCCGCACCGGCAGCGATGCGTTGGCACCTCCCTCGAGGAACGTGATCCCGGCGACGGGCGCCGGCGGGAAGTAGGAGAAGCTCACGAAGGTCTGCGCGGCGGCCTCGAACGGGCCGTTCTTCACGAACACCTGCACGGGAATCGGCGGCACTTGCGCGCTCGGGAGAATGGGCGCATTGCCCCGGACGAGCGTGCCGCCCCCGGTTACCGTCCCGTCAACCCTGCTGGAGTTCCCGAAGCGCACGCTCACGATGTTGCCGTCGGCGCCGAAGTTGGAGCCGCCGATGGTGAAGGCTTGCGCACCGGTCGGCGTGTAGACGGTGGGTGTGACCGTAGTGGGCACCGGCGGTCCGGTCGGACCTCCGCCGCCGCCGTCATCGCCGTAGACGAATCCGGCAAAGAGCGCCTTCGTGCCCCGGTCGAGTGTTACGACCTCGATCGTGACGGGGCCCGCGGAGTTGGTGCGGGAGGGCGGGATCGTGACCCACAGCTCCGTCTGCGACTTCACGTCGATCCCGAAGCCGGGGTTGCTGTCACCGAACAGCACCCGAGCAACCCGCGCGGATTCGAAGTTCGTTCCGCGGATGACGGCCGTTCCGCCGCCATTCACGTCCGGGGAACTATCCGGCGTGATGGAAATGATGGAAAAAGTGGGATTGCTGTCGCCGCCGCCCCCGCCACTGCAGGCGGTGAATGCTGCGAACAATCCACTGAGTAGGGCGAGCCTTACGGCCCGCGTGCTTAACGCATTCATATCTCGACCTCGCGTCTCTTGCGCTTATCCGCTCCATTGGAGCGCCGTACCCTTATCTCTAGAGTACGGCTAATCCAGCCATAAGCGATATCGGCCTCATAACCTGCTACTTGAGCGGGGGTTATGGATGTGCTTTTCTGAGCCGATAGACATCCTGAAGTGGAGATCGCGGACCGCGGGCGGGATTCCGTCCAAGAATTGCGCATTGGGACGTGCTCGAATGCCGACTTTCCGGTTGCCCGGAAGGGGGGCGCTCGCCGCGACCACGCCCGAATTGTCGTGGATCGGGACGGTGTTCGGCTCGTCGCCAGGGGCGCAGTCCGGATTCACGGCCAGCCTGTGCGGGAGATCCTGCTCAGCGACGGCGACCTGATCCAGATCGGGCGCGCCACCCTGCTGCGGGTGCGCCTGAGCGACAATTCGATCGATCTCGAGCCTGCCGGGTTCCCCGCACCGCCCCACGGGACGCGACTTTCACTGGCGCGTGTCACGGTGGCGACGGTCGCATTCGTCTTCCTGATCGCCACCGCGGCCGTCGTCGTCCACGCGACGCGTCCCGGCAGCGAGGAGGTGCACGACGCGCTGGCCGCCGCGCGCTCGCATCGCAGCAACGACATCGCATCCGAGCGACGCCGCAACGAAAGCCGGCTGGAGAGCATCCGCGTCGAAGTGGATCGGCAACTCGGAGAGGTGCAGCGATCGCTGACCCACATGGACAGCCACGTCGATGCGCGCATCGAGCGCGCGGTCGCCCGCAGCCCCGAGTTGATTCACGCGCGCGAGCAGATCGAGCGGCTTGCCGCCGAATCACGCGCGGCGGAGCGCGTCATAGCCGACAGCTCGCCGGCGGTTTGCGTGGTGCAGGGCGCCTATGCGTTCGGCCGCGAAGTCGATGGGGAATGGCGCTTCCTGCGCCGCGTGCCCGCGAAAAACAGCGAGAATGACGACGACGACGAGAACCTTCCGCTCTCCCTGGACGGCACGGGAGAGATCTTCAGGGTGGAGTATTCCGGCACCGGGTTCTTGGCGGATCGGGCCGGTGTCGTGCTCACAAACCGTCACATCGCGCAGCCGTGGTGGAACAACGAGGCGGCGGCCCCCATCATCGATGCCGGTTTCCAGCCGCGTTTCCTCTATCTGCGCGCCTACTTCCCGGGTCGCCGTTCGCCCGTCAAGTTCATGCCGAACCAGAGCGTGGTTTCCGATCACGCCGATCTGGCAGCGATCCTCTTTGTCGCCGACCAGGAAAAAGAGACGCTCCCGCGCGCACTTGAACTGGCGCCCGACGACCACATTCCGGTCGGACGGCGCGTGGTCATGCTGGGCTATCCGACGGGACTCAGTGCGCTGCTCGCGCGCGGTGACGAGGCGGAGTCGCATCGCATTTCGACCGCCGAGGACTTCGATCCCATTAAGGTGCTCGACGGCCTCGCCGCCAAGGGCCTGGTGCGACCGCTGCCCACGCAGGGACACGTCAACGACCTGCTGCCGGACAAACTGCTCTTCGACGCGGCGACCGAGGTCGGCGGGTCGGGCGCCCCGGTGCTCGATCTCCAGGGTCGCGTGGTGGCGGTCAACTACGGCATTCTCAAGGCGTTCAGCGGCACCAACTTCGGCGTCCCGGTCCGCTTCGCCCGCCCGCTGCTCAAGCGCGCCCGCAAAGCGAACGCAGGCCCCGCCCGGCCTCGTTAGCGTCACAACTCCCTATTCGGCCGCGATTTATGCCCCCGGACCCCCTCTAATCAGTACGTATGATATGGTTATGCGGATAGACGGATGATTGGGCTTGCGGACGCATCGGAGATCTTGAAGGCGCTGGGGGATCCCTCACGCGTTCGGCTGCTGTCGCTGCTGGAGCGCGACGAGCTGACCGTCGCGGAATTGGTGCGCATCACGCGGCTGGGCCAGAGCCGCGTATCGACGCATCTCGCGCGGCTCAAGGCGCACGGGCTCGTCTTCGACCGGCCCGACGGCGCGAGCACCTACTACCGGTCCGCGGGTTCGCGCATGCCGGAGGCGGCGCGCGGCATCTGGGAACCGCTGCGCCGCGCGGCCAAGGATGCGCTGCTCGACGAGGACCGGCGCCGCCTCGACACCATCGTGCGCGCGCGCACCGAGGGCGACAATTGGGCCGACAGCGTGGCGGGCCGCATGGAGCGCCACTACTCCCCCGGCCGCACGTGGGAGGCGACGCTGCGCGGCCTGCTCGGCCTCGTACGTCTCGGCGACGTACTCGACATCGCGTCGGGTGACTGCGCCATCGCCGAACTGCTCGCACCCCGCGCCCGACGCATTACCTGCCTCGATCGCAGCGCGCGCGTGCTGCGTGCGGGCCGCGAGCGACTCGCCGCCGCCGGCCACGAACACATCGACTTCGCGCGCGCCGACATGCACGAGCTTCCCTTCCCGGACGGTTCGTTCGACGAGGTGCTGCTGCTCGCCTGCCTCTGCTACGCCAGCGACCCCGCCGCCGCGCTCCAAGAGGCCGCGCGCGTACTCAGGCCGGGCGGCACGCTCGTCGGCGTCGCGCTTGCCGCGCACGCCCACGGCGACGTCGTCTCCGGCTTCGGTCACCTGCAGCCGGGCTTCACGCCGGAGCATCTGGCGCGCAGTTGCACCGCCGCCGGTCTCCAGGTCGACTCCTGCGCGATCACGGCGCGCGAGCGGCGCTCCCCCCACTTCGAAACGATTACCTTCCACGCAAGCAAATGACACCCATCCAGCAAGAACTCTCGCGTCGCATTCTCTGCCTCGACGGTGCCATGGGAACCGCCATCCAGGCGTGCGACCTCGGCCCGGACGATTTCGGCGGCGAGGCGTTCGACGGCTGCAACGAGAATCTCAATCTGACGCGTCCCGACGTGATTGCCGGCATCCACCGCGCGCATCTCGAGGCGGGCGCGGACATCATCGAGACCAACACGTTCGGATCGACGCCGCTCGTGCTGGCCGAGTACCCGCCGCTGCATGAACAAGCGCGCGAGATCACGCTGGCGGCCGCGCGCATCGCCCGCGAAGAAGCGGACGCCGCATCGACACCCGACCGTCCGCGCTTCGTCGCCGGCTCGATGGGGCCGACCACCAAGGCGATCTCGGTCACGGGCGGCGTCACCTTCGAGGAGTTGCGCGCGACCTTCCGCGACCAGGCGGAGGCGCTCATCGAGGGCGGCGTGGACTACCTGCTGATCGAGACCGCGCAGGACACGCGCAACATCAAGGCGGCGCTCATCGGCTGCCACGACGCGATGAACGCCGTCGGGCGCGAAGTGCCGCTGGCCGTTTCCGGAACCATCGAGGCGATGGGCACGATGCTGGGCGGCCAGACGGCGGACGCATTCGCCGTGAGCATGATGCACGAGGACCTGCTCTACCTCGGGCTCAACTGCGCGACCGGCCCCGACTTCATGACCGACCACCTGCGCGCCATCTCGGAACTCGCGCGCACCCGCGTCGCCTGCGTGCCCAACGCGGGCCTGCCGGACGAGGACGGCAACTACCTCGAGACGCCGGAGATGATCACCACCGTCCTGCGGCGCTTCGCGAACGAGGGCTGGATCAACCTTGTCGGCGGCTGTTGCGGAACGACCGCCGCGCACGTCGCAGCGATGGCGGACATGGCCGCAACGCACACACCGCGCGCGGTACCGAGCTACGAGCGCAGTATCTTCAGCGGCCTCGAGTCGATCGAGGTGGACGAGGACAACCGTCCGCTGATGGTGGGCGAACGCACCAACGTGCTGGGAAGCCGACGTTTCAAGCGCCTGATTCGCGAAGGCGAATACGAACAGGCGAGCGAAGTGGGCCGCGCCCAGGTCAAGAAGGGCGCGCACATCGTGGATGTCTGCCTGCAGGATCCCGATCGCGACGAGGCGGCGGACATGGACGCCTTCCTCGATCATCTCGTGCGCAAGATCAAGGCGCCGCTGATGATCGACTCGACCGACGCCGACGTGATCGAGTTGGCGCTGACCTACTCGCAGGGCAAGGGGATCATCAACTCGGTCAACCTCGAAGACGGCCTCGAGCGTTTCGAGCGCGTCGTGCCGCTCGCCAAGGCGTACGGCGCGGCCCTCGTCGTCGGCTGCATCGACGACGACCCGGAACAGGGCATGGCGGTCACGCGCCAGCGCAAGCTGGAGGTCGCGCGACGCAGCCACGACATCCTGGTCAACGACTTCGGCATCGATCCCGCCGACATCATCTTCGATCCGCTCGTCTTCCCGTGCGGCACCGGCGACGCCAACTATCTCGGGTCCGCGCGCGAAACGGTCGAGGGCATTCGCCTCATAAAGAAAGCACTCCCGCACGTGCGCACCATTCTGGGCATTTCCAACGTCTCGTTCGGCCTGCCGAACGCCGGGCGCGAGGTGCTCAACTCCGTCTTCCTGCACGACTGCACGAAGGCGGGCCTCGACATGGCGATCGTCAACACCGAGAAGCTGGAGCGCTACGCGTCGATCCCCGATGAGGAACGCCGCCTCGCGGAACGCACGCTCTACGAGACCAGCGACGAGATCATCGCGGAGTTCACCGCGCACTACCGCGACGCCACCAGCCGCATCCAGAAAGACGTCAGCAAGCTCAGCCTCGACGAACGGCTGGCGGAGTACATCGTGGGCGGCACCAAGGAGGGACTGGCCGCCGACCTCGACGAAAAGCTCAAGCAGGCCGCCGCGCTCGACATCATCAACGGCCCGCTCATGACCGGCATGGACGAGGTGGGCCGTCTCTTCAACGACAACCAGTTGATCGTCGCCGAAGTGCTCCAGTCGGCCGAGGCGATGAAGGCGGCGGTCGCGCATCTCGAACCGCACATGGAATCGGGCGACGCTTCGTCGCGCGGCACCGTGCTGCTGGCGACCGTCAAGGGCGACGTCCACGACATCGGGAAGAACCTCGTCGACATCATCCTCAGCAACAACGGCTACAAGGTCGTGAATCTCGGCATCAAGGTGCCGCCGCACGCACTGGTCGAGGCGATCGCCGAACACGAGCCCGACGCGGTCGGCCTGAGCGGACTGCTGGTCAAGTCGGCGCACCAGATGGTCATCACGGCCGAGGAGCTTTCGGTACACGGCAAGTGCCCGCCCATGCTGGTGGGCGGCGCGGCGCTTTCGCGCAACTTCACCTACAACCGCATCGCGCCGCAATACGACGGCATCACGCTCTACGCACGCGACGCGATGCACGGCCTCGAACTCGCCAACCGCCTGCGCAACGCGGACGACCGCGAGTTGCTGCTGGCCGAGGTCGCGAAGGAGAGCGCGCAGCTCGCCAAGCCGCGGCCGAAAAAGGTGCCGCATGCAACGGTGCCCGCCGACGTGCGGCCGACCGCGCCCGCACCCGACCTGCCGGCGCCGCCCGATCGCGAACGGCACGTCATGCAGGAACTGCCCCTCGGCGAAGTGTGGCGCTTCATCAACCCCGCCATGCTCTATGGCAAACACCTGGGCCTGCAGGGGTTCGAAAGGAAGCTGGCCGCCGGCGACGAAAAAGCGCTCGAACTCCAGGAGGTCATCCGTGACCTGCAGCGCGGCCCGCACCCGATCCACGCGCGCGCCGTCTGGCAGTGGCTACCCGCGCGCCGAGACGGCGACGGCGTGCTGCTCGGCGACCGGCGCATTCCGTTCCCGCGTCAGCCGCAATCACGCCGACTCTGCCTCGGCGACTACGTCGCGACGCACGCGGATGATCATCTGGCACTTTTCGCGGTCACGGCCGGCGAGGGCGTGCGCGCCGAGGCGGAGCGCCTCAAGGAAAACGGCGAGTTCCTCAAGAGCCACGCACTCTCCGCGCTGGCGCTCGAAACGGCCGAGGCGGCGGCCGAATGGCTGCACGCCAAGCTACGCGGCCAATGGGGCTTTCCCGATGCGGCGGAGATGGTCATGGCCGATCGCTTCAAGGCGAAGTACCGCGGCAAGCGCTACAGCTTCGGCTACCCCGCCTGCCCCGACCTCAGCCAGCAGCGCGCGCTGTTCGACATCCTGCGTCCGGAAGATGTCGGCATCACGCTCACCGACGGCGACATGATGGATCCCGAAGCGAGCGTTAGCGCGGTCGTTTTCCATCATCCGGAAGCGGCTTATTTTTCGGCGGGCGAAAGCCTGTAAACCAAGTCAGGCGCAGCCCCTCGTCAGCGTCGGCCATGGAGAAGACCGTCAGGTCGTGATAGCGCCGCCACCATGCCGGCTGCGAGCGCCCGGCGGCGCGCAGGAGGCGCTGCGTGCGGGGATCATCCTGCGCGGCCGGGTCGAAGAGCGGCGGTTCCGGCGACGTGTAGCTGAAGATCATGCGTCGCTTGGGCGCGAAGCGTTGTGCGCGCTGCCACATGGGGTCGTCGGCCAGGCGCAAACGGCGCAGATCGCGGCGCGCCAGCATCTCCTCGATAAAGGCGGGATGGAGCGCCAACACGACGTAGCCATCAAAGAGCGCTACCGCACCGCCGTCGATGCCGGGGGCAATGTGGATGCGCACGCCATCGACCATCTTGAACGGCAGTGGCCCGACCATGTCGAGCAGGCTGGTGATCACGCGGCGCATGCGTTCCGGATTCTTCACCTGCTGCACCAGCACGAGACCGAACAGTTCCGGTTCGACGCCGCGGCGCACGGCAAGACGGCGCAGCCCTGCATCGAGCGGCAGCAGCGCGATCGTGGTGCGCGGGCCGAGCGCGGCGACGAGGTCGCCGGCAATGTCGATGCCCTTGTCCTGCTTGAGACGGGCCGCCCGCTTCGCCAACTGTTCCGCCAACCCGGGGCGCAGCGCATCCGCCACGCCGAGCGCCTCGGTGAGCATGCGCGCGTGGTCGAGGTGAAATGTCGCAGCTCCGCCGAGGCGCGGCGGCAGCCATGCGGGAGGGCCGAGGTCGGGCAACGGCTCGCGGAAGATCGCGAGCAGGCCGCGCCGCTTGCCGCGAATGTCGAGCAGCACGCGCGAGTGCACGCCGG
>CBDURV010000112.1:0-9581 GCA_965369495.1 uncultured bacterium | reverse complement strand
CGCGCGCGGCACGGAATGTGATTAGGGGTGCTGGTGATGAATTCTGTGCGTCTTGCTCTCGCAACTGTCCTCGCTCTGCCGGCCGCACTCTGGGCCGCCCCGGAGCGACCGATGCCGGAGCTGTTGCCGGAGTCCACGATCGCCTACATCGAACTGCAGGCACCCACCGACAAGGAGCAGGCTCGGGCCGTCGTCAACCGCTGCCTGCAGGAGCCGAGGCTGCGCGCCGCCCTCGATCGCATGCTGTCGGAGGGGGGCAATTTCAACCGCGTCGCGATCCCGCTCGGGGCGGCGACCTTGCGCATCGACGGCGACATTCGTGAGCCGGCAGCCACCTTCAACGTGCACTTTCGTGACGGCAAGGGTGCGCGGTCACTGCGCGTCCGTCAGAACGTAACCGTCGCCGTTGTCAGCCTGGGCAAGCGCGGCGCCTTCGGCATCGACGTGGTTGCGGCACTGCAGATCGAAGGCGACGCGGCGCGCGCCCACGCGACGGTGCGGCGCCTCATGTCCGCGATCTCGCTGCGCGCCTTCCCCCGCAAGGGCGGCACGATCGATAGCGAGATGACCGCCATGCTGACCGACTACGAGCATGGCGGCGTCCCGTGCGCCTGGGTGAACTTCCGCTACTTCCAGCTGCACTTCGCGACGGTCGGTCAACGCATCGTCGTGGCGAGTTCGCGCGAGCGGCTCACCGACGTCATTGATCGCTCGACGAAGCCGGCGTCCAAGTCGCTTGCGCAGGCGACCGACTTCAGCGAGGCGCGGAAGCTGGCGCGTGGCGACGGCACCATCGTGATGCAGTTGCACGTCAATGTCCAGCAGGCGATCGAGAGCCTTGAGCACGCCTACCCGATGTTCCTGCCCCAACTGGCGGCGCAGGTCAAGCTCGTCGGACTCGGCGGCGTACGGACACTCTCCAGCATGACGCGCGTCGAGGGCGAAGGCGTGGCGGGAACCACGTCGTTGCTCATCGACGGCCACCGTGTCGGGTTCGCTCGTCTCTTCGAGGAGACCGAGCCGGCCAAGTTCGGCTGCCTCGAGTTCGCCCCGCGCGACTCCTACTACGCCGCCTGCGGACGCTTCGATGCCCGCTCCATGTTCCGCGTTGTTTCCGAGGTGGTCGGGGCGCCGATCTTCGGAATGACAGCGCCGTTCGAGCAGCGGTTCGGCATCAACCTCTACAAGGATGTCATCAGCGCAATCGGGCCCGAGGCGGCGGTCATCGTCTCGGCCAACCACGGCGTGATTCCCGACGTCGGTTTGATTATCGAAAGCCCGGATGCGAAGGCGCTCGAGCGCACCTGCCTGCGCCTGCTCACCCGCAGGCGTTGGAAGCAGGGCACGGGCATCGTTCCGACTCGCCTGGCCGGGGGCACGGCGCACGTCATTCGTATCTTCGACGGAGACGAATTCGAGCTGCCCATCGCACCCACGTTCGGTGTGATCGACGGCCACTTCGTCGTGGCGCTTTTTCCCGTCAGCTATCAGCGCTTGGCCGCGACCAAGCGCGGGGAACGCCCCTCGCTCGAAAAGAACCGCGACTTTGCCAAGCTGCGCGGCATGGTGCCGGCGAATGCGCAGTCGATTTCCTACACGGACCTGCGGCGCACGATCGCGACGCTCTACGACACATTCGTTCCGGTGCTGCAGGCCCTGCCGCAGCACGGTGACATGGCCTCGATCTACGAACTGCCGGATGCGGCGATGTTCACCGATCACCTCTACGGGCGTATCGGCTGGCGTGTCGCCGACAAGCGCGGGATGCACTGGTACTCGCACTCGTCGGTTGATGTCGGCCCCTTCATCGCGGGCGTTGCCGCCTTCGCCGGTGCGGCGCTTGCCTACAGGCGTACATCGGTCGCACCGGCGGCCGGCGTCCAGACGATTGGCTATCCCAGGCCCGGTCGCGGCATGGGCGGCGGGCTGCTTGCCCAGGGCAAGCGGTGCGACCGCAACATGCGCCAGCTGAAGGTCGAACTGAAGCTCTATAAGAAGAGAAGCGGCGACTATCCCGAGTCCCTCGCCGAGGCGACGGGCAAGATGTTCGCCGCGCGCGCATTGCAGGTGCCGGGCCATCCGGGCAAGCAGTACCGCTACTTCGGGCCCTCGGGCAAGAACGGGATTCTTGTCGCAGGCTATCCCAACGGTCCGGACCACAGCGTCTGCGTGATCACGATCGACCTCGTGATGAAGCGGGTTATCCCCCGCGATCTCCGCGAGCGGCTGGATCGTTCTCCCGCGGGGAAGTGAACCAGGTATCGAGCTTGCCCAGCGGGCTCAGGACCTCGAGGATCTGCTTCTCGAAGCGGATGCGCTCTTCGGTCGAGGCGAGTTTGCCGACCGTCTGCGCGTAACGCACCAGCAACTGCAGGTCGTCGCGCGGAAACTTCTCGATTTCCACCGCCCAGCGAATCGCGTTGGTCGCCTCGTTGAGCGCGTCGTCGATGTCGCGTTCGACGCGGTGGGAGAGCGAGCGCGCCCAGTGGGTGTACGGCAGCAGTTGCGGCACGTCGATCTCGTCCTCGGCGCGCGTCAATTCGGCGCGCGCGGCTTCCGCGTCTCCGCCGGATAGCAGGCCGATCGCAGCCAGCAGATGGCCGAGCGCCTGGGTGTGTTCGTCGCCGGTGCGCACGCCGGCTTGCACGCGGGCGCGACCCCGCTGGACGAGGTCGCTGGCGCCCGACGTCTGCTCGCCCGCCATATCGAGGATGCGCGTGATGAACTGTTCCGCTGCGAACTGCTCGTCCGATGCCATGTCCTCCGAAAGGCGCGCCAGATTCGAGAGGACCGCCGCCGTCCGATCCTGCATGCCGCGGATGGCCCTCATCACCGCGTCGAACCGACCGCCGCCTTCGATGAGGCTCTCGATAAACGCGCGATCGCGATCGACGCGCCAGATGAGCCACGGGTGCTGCAGGTTCGCGCTCGCCTCGTGGGCGTTGTCGATGCTCGTGCTCGCCTCGCTGAAGCGGTCGAGGGCGCGCTCGGCGCTGGCGCGAACCAGGTAGTAGAAGACGCGCTGCGCGCCGGGTACGCCGGCGCCGGGCGCCTGGGCGAGAGCCGTGAGCGCCGCCTCGTAGTCGCCGCCCAGCAGCGCGAGCCGCGCCCGCACCAGCGCCGCCAGCGGGGATGGGAGCGCTCCTCTCTTCAGCAAAGCCACCGCGTCGGCGCTGCGCCCGCATTCGAAGAGCAGCATCGACTGCCACAGCCCGGGTGCGCCGCCCACGCGCATGTAGATGTCGAGAATGAGCGGAAAGCGATCGCGGATCTCCTCCTGCGAGCCGCGCAGCAACAGTGTCGCGTGCCGCAAGAGCAGGGTGGAAACCAGGTCCGTGACCTCGGGGTCGTTCGGGTGGCTCTTCTGCAACGCTTCGGCGCTTTCGATCGCCGCGGGCAGGTCCGTTATCTCCTCGGTCAGGCCGAGCATCGCGATCTGCCTCTGCAGTCGCTCGCTGCGGCCAGTCTCGCGCAGGTTCACGGTGAGCACCAGCGTGACTACGATCGCGATCGCCGCGACGAGCGAAATCGTGCTGACCACCTTGTGGCGACCGACGAAGCCGACGCCGCGCGCCAGCATGCCCTTGGGCTTCGCGACGATGCGTTCCCCCTTGAGGAAGCGCTCAAGGTCATCGGCCAGCGCGTCTGCGTCGGCGTAGCGCTCGTCCGGATGCTTCTCCAGGCAGCGCATGATGATCGTCGAGAGGTCGTGCGGTACGAGCTTGTTCTGCTTGCGCGGCCAGATCGGGCGCTCTTCGAGAATCGCCTTCAAAAACGCCTGCACCGACGGCGCTTCGAGCGGCGGATGGCCGCAAACTGCTTCGTAGAGCGTGGCGCCCAGGCCGTAGATGTCGCAGCGTCCATCGAGTGGATAGGTGCCGGGCAGGATCTGCTCGGGCGCCATGTACTTGGGCGTGCCGACGATCGCGTCCGTCGAGGTGAGGCTGGTCGATTCGCTCAGCCGCGCCAGCCCGAAGTCCGTTACGACCACGCGATTGCCGCGATCCACCAGCAGGTTGCTGGGCTTGACGTCGCGGTGGATCACGCCGCGCCCGTGGGCGTGGGCGAGGCCGCGCGCCGCGTCGCGAATCATGCGCGCGGCGTCATCCACGAACGCACGGTCGCGAATGAACGAGTGGCTGGCAAAACCGGCGCCGTCCACCATCTCCATCGCGAAGTAGTGGGTGTTCTCGATCTGGCCGACCTCGTAGATCTGAATCACGTGGTCGTGCCGCAGGCGCGCGACCGATTCCGCCTCGCGCTTGAAGCGGCGCACCTGCTTGATGTCGAGTGCGATGTTGGCCGGCAGCACCTTGAGCGCCACCTTGCGCTTGAGGTCCTCCTGGAAGGCCTCATAGACCACGCCCATCGACCCGCGGCCCAACTCGCCCAGAATCACGAATTTGCCCAGCCGGTCGCCGGCGAAATGGAAGGCCTCGTCTCTCGGTTGTTCAGGCATCGGTCCTGCAATCGGAGTGTACTCAACGACCCCCGATACACCGGTACCGGGACGGGTTCCGTGCCATTCGCTATAAACTCCATCCAGCAATGGAGGCATTGGAAGAGCGGGTCCTGGCGGTGTTGACCGACCTTTCCCCCCTGCTTCGGGTGGATGGCGGCGGCGTCGAATTCGACCGCATCGAGGGGGACACGCTCTACATCCGCCTCACGGGCGCCTGCATCGGCTGCCCGGGCGCCGACATCACGCTCAAGTACGGTCTGGAGAGCGCGGTCAGGGGTGCGATTCCGGAGATCCGCCGCGTCGTCGCGGTCGAGCCGGAGGAGGGGTCTTGAGCACCGAAATCCACGAGCGGTTGAGCGCTGTCGCGACGCCGGATGCGATGGCGTGGCTGGACGGCGTCTGCGCCCAGATCGCGGCGGGCGCTCCGGACCGCACGCTCTTCTTCGCCTACTCGGCCGTGAGCCGCCGCTTCACGGATGCCGACACGCGGGAAGGGGCGCGCGCGCTTCTGCTGCTCGCCGTGCCCACCACGGACGCGGATTCGTATCGCGCGCTTTGCGACAAGCTCTGCAACTCGGCGGACGCCAACGAACTCATCGCGTTTTACCGCTCGCTGCCCGTGCTGCCCTTCCCGCAGGCGCATGTGGCGCGCTGCTCGGAAGGGCTGCGCACCAACATCGCCGCCGTCTTCGGCGCCATCGCGCACAACAATCCCTATGCCGCCGACCACCTCGACGAGATCGCCTGGAACACGATGGTGCTCAAGGCGCTCTTCATCGATATCGCGCTGCATCCGATCGTCGGACTGGACCGGCGCGCGAACACGGCGCTCATGCGCATGCTTTGCGACTACGCGCACGAGCGCTGGGCGGCCAGCCGCAGCGTGAGCCCGGAGCTGTGGCGCTGTGTCGGCCCGTTTGCCGACGACGCCGCGTTGGCGGATCTGGAGCGTCTGCTCACGACGGGCGACGAGCGCGAGCGGCGCGCCGCGACCGAGGCGCTGCGTTCCTGCGACCGGCCCGAGGCGGCCGCCCTTTTGGCCCGATACCCGGAAAAGTAGCCATGCGCATCATCGATCCCCACATCCACATGATCTCGCGTACGACCGATGACTACGAAGCGATGGCCGCCGCGGGCGTCGTCGCCGTCATCGAGCCCGCGTTCTGGCTCGGCCAGCCGCGCACATCGGCCGGCTCGTTCAACGACTACTACGCGCAGATCGTCGGCTGGGAGCGCCACCGCGCCGCGCAGTTCGGAATCTGCCACTACTGCACCATCGGCCTCAACTCCAAGGAGGCCAACAACGAGGCGGTCGCCGAAGAGGTGATGGACCTGCTGCCGCTCTGGCTCGGCAAGGAGGGCGTCGTCGCCGTGGGCGAAATCGGCTTCGACGACATGACGGCGCTCGAGGAGAAGTACCTGCGCGCGCAGCTCGAGCTGGCCAAGGAAGTCGATCTGCCGGTCATGATCCACACGCCGCACCGCAACAAGAAGCAGGGCACCACGCGCAGCATGGATGTCATCGAGGAGCACGGCATCGCTCCCTCGCAGGTTGTCATCGACCACAACAACGAGGAGACCGTGAAAGACGTGCTCGACCGCGGCTACTGGGCCGCCTTCACCATCTACCCCAAGACCAAGATGGGCAACGAGCGCATGGTCGAGGTGGTGCGGCAGTACGGCAGCGAACGCATCATTGTCGATTCGAGCGCCGACTGGGGCGTTTCCGACCCGCTCGCGGTGCCGAAAACCGCGCGTTTGATGGTCGAGCGCGGAATCCCGGAGGAGCACGTGACCACCGTGACCTATTCCAATGCGCTCGCCGCCTACGGCCAGAGCGGCCAGATGCGGGAGACGGACTGGGAGAGCCGCGAATCGATCGACCAGCGCGTGTTGTTCGAGGGCAACTCGGTGCTGCGCGGCCAGGACCCGCTCGTCGAATAATTGGTTGAATCGGCCGCGCCAGCGGTGCATCGAAAGCGACTGTGGGTATGAGCTTTCTTCGTCGATACGCGCATTGGCTGCACCTCGGATTCCCGGCGGGGTTGGTCGAGCCTGGCCCGGAAGTTCGCGCGAGTGGGGCCACCAACCTGCCGGGGGTCACCGTCGTTGGCGACTTGACCGGCGTTCCCCTGCTCAAGTTCGCGCTCGACACGGGCGCGGGAGCGGTCGAGCACATCGAGCCCGAAGCGCCCGACGGCGAGCTCGATCTGGTCATCGTGGGTGGCGGGGTTGCCGGCATGTCCACAGCCGTCGCGGCACAGCAAAAGGGCCTGCGCTTCGTGCTCATCGAGGCGGCCGAGGTCTTTGCGACGGTCGTCAACTTCCCCAAGAAGAAGCTCATCTTCACCTACCCGGTCGAGTGGAAGCCGCGCGGCGACCTTGAAGTCGGCGCGGGCGTGAAGGAAGAGCTGGTCGCCGAGCTGATGAGTCAGGTCGAGGGCAAGGGGCTGCCGGTCGTGCTGGGCGTGGGCGCCGACCACGTGCGCGCGGTACCCGCCGGATATGAAGTCGTCTTGAAGCCTGGCGGCGAACCGCGGCCGTGGGAGGGCGACGCGCTACCGGCCGCATTCAAGACGCCGCTCGTGGCGCGCTGCGTCGTCGTCGCGCTCGGGCGCTCCGGCAACTTCCGCCGGCTCAACGTGCCCGGCGAGGATCTGCCCAAGGTCTCCAACCGGCTCATCGATCCGGCCAAGTTCAAAGGGCAGAAGGTGCTCGTCGTTGGCGGTGGGGACTCCGCCGCCGAGGCTGCCGCGTCCATTTCCGACGCGGGCGGCGACGTGACCATCTCCTACCGCAAGCCCGACCTTTCGCGGCCCAAACCGGAAAACGTGGACCGCGTGCGGGCGCGCCCGATCAAGTTGCTGCTACCAAGCACAGTCAAGGCGATCCGCGAAAGCGACGTCGAACTCGACGTGGGCGGCAAGTCGGTCACGCTCGAAAACGACGCGGTGCTGAGCCTGATCGGCCGCGAACCGCCGCTGGGCTTTTTCCGCAAGAGTGGCATTCCCATCGTCGGTGAAATGACGCCGCGCAAGTGGCTGATGTTTGGCCTCTTCGCCGCCGCCTGCTTCGTGATGTACTTCTGGAAGGCGGGGCTGCTGCCGAGCGGACTGCAGGGCATCGGCCAGCGCGATCCCAAATCGCTCTTCGGGTCGCTCATCAACGCCACGCGCGATCCGTCCTTCTATTACACGCTCGCCTACTGCGTCTGCGTCGTCGCCTTCGGCCTCAAGCGCATGCGCCGCCGCAACACGCCCTATATCAAGCGCCAGACCTACACGCTCATGGCGATCCAGATCGTGCCGCTGTTTCTGCTGCCGCAGATCATCCTGCCGTGGATGGGCGCGAACGGCTGGGTCCCCGAGTTCATCCGCCTGCACTTCTTCCCCGGCGACTCCTGGTGGCGCTCGTACGGCCTGATCCTCGCGTGGCCGCTCTTCTTCTGGAACCTCGCGTCGGCTCAGCCCATCTGGGGTTGGCTGATCCTGAGCCTCGTGCAGACGTTCGTGTTCATACCGCTCATTATCCGGCGCTGGGGCAAGGGCGCTTACTGCGGCTGGATCTGCTCCTGCGGCGCGCTGGCGGAGACGCTGGGCGACGCGCATCGAACCAAGATGCCTCACGGCCCGAAGGCGAACCGGCTGAACATGGCGGGCCAGGTCGTGCTCGTCTTCGCGATCGTCGCATTCATCTGGCGCGCCGTCGGCTGGTCGCTGCCGGCGGGCAATTTTTTCGCTGCCAGCTTCGATTCGATCTTCGCGATCCCGTGGAAGTTCGGCGTGGATATCTTCCTCGCGGGCGTGCTCGGGATCGGGGTCTACTTCTGGTTCAGCGGCCGCGTCTGGTGCCGGTTTTTCTGCCCCCTTGCGGCGCTGATGCACATTTTCGCGAAGTTCTCGCGCTACCGCATCCTGACCGACAAGGAGCGCTGCATCAGCTGCAACGTCTGCACGACGGTCTGCCACCAGGGCATCGACATCATGAACTTCGCCAACAAGGGGCTGGCGATGGACGACGTTCAGTGCGTCCGCTGCTCCGCCTGCGTGGCCGATTGCCCGACCGGCACCCTCGCCTTCGGGCGCGTCGGTGCCGGCGGCGAACCTGTGGCGGTCGATCCCCTGATGGCATCCCCCGTCCAGATCCGCGAGGGGGACGAGGCGGATCAGGTATTCGAACGATTGCGCGCGCGGTGGTCCAATAGCGCCGCGAGTTGAGAAATCCAATCCGTCGGGGGTGCCGTGCAGTCATGGCACCCTCATTGCATGAAAGCCCATAGATGAGCCTCGATCAGGATAAGGCGGTCCTCGACCGCTATGGAAACGCCGCGAAAGTGCTCGAAAACGCACTCTGCTGCCCCGTTTCGTACAACGGCAAACTGCTCGAGGCGATTCCCGCCGAGGTCTTGGAGCGCGACTACGGCTGCGGCGATCCCAGCGCGCACGTCCGCGAGGGCGAGACCGTGCTCGATCTCGGCTCGGGCGGCGGCAAGATCTGCTTCATCGCATCGCAGGTCGTGGGCGAGCGGGGGCGTGTGATCGGCGTCGATCTCAATCCCGACATGCTCGAACTCGCGCGCGGCGCCGCACCCGTGGTGGCGTCGAACCTCGGCTACGGCAACGTGGAGTTCCGCGAGGGGCGCATCCAGGACCTCGCCTCGGACCCGAATGCGGTTGCCGCATACCTTTCCGAGCATCCGGTGAGCACCGCGCAGGACGCGCTCGACTTCGAAGCCTTCGCGGCGACGCAGCGGCGCGACAACCCGCTCGTGGCGAGCGAGTCGGTGGACGTCGTCGTATCCAACTGCGTGCTCAACCTGGTCCGCCCCGAGGACAAGGATCAACTCTTCCGCGAGATTTTCCGCGTCACCAAGGTGGGCGGTCACGTCGTGATTTCGGACATCGTTTCCGACGAGGACGTGCCGCAGCACCTGGCCGATGACCCCGAGCTTTGGAGCGGCTGCATCAGCGGCTCGTATCGCGAGGACCTCTTCCTCAAGGCGTTCACCGACGCCGGGTTCTACGGCGTGCGCGTGCTCAAGCGCGACGACGAGCCGTGGCGCACCGTCGAGGGCATCGAGTTCCGATCGGTCACCGTCGAGGCGTTCAAGGGCAAGGAA
>CBDURV010000111.1:0-9618 GCA_965369495.1 uncultured bacterium | reverse complement strand
AGGCCGGAGGGCTGGCCACCTGAGATCCCAGGCGGCATCCATAGTGTCTTGAAGCTGGAGGCTTGATGCCGGACTCGGGGATTCGGCTTCACGCATCGAGCCTGCGAAGCAGATCGGCGAGTGCCTGGCGCGGCGTGGGCGGATTGGCGGGCTCGGCGATGACGGCGAGTGCTTCGCGCGGAAGGCGCAGCGAATTGCCCAGCTTGCCGCGCAGGAACCGGATCGCCTTGCGCTCCTCGAGCAGGCCGAGTTGGATCACGCCGCCGGTTTCGAGGGAAAAGCGGGCGATACCCTGCTGCTGACCGAGGATGCGCAGGCGCCCCACGTCGAAGAGCAGCGCTGCCTCGGCGGGAAGCGGCCCGCAGCGGTCCACCACCTCCGTGCGAATCGCATCGAGTTGTTCGAGATTCTCGGCCGCGGCGATGCGCCGGTAGAAGCCGAGCCGCAGCGCCGTGTCGCCGCCGTAGCCATCGGGAAAGCGCGCGCCGACGTCGAGATCGACGAAGGTGTCGGTCGCCTGCGAAACCGGCTCGTTGCGCAGTTCGCGGACGGCGTTCTCCAGCAGGCGGCAGTAGAGTTCGTAGCCGACATCCGCGATGTAGCCGCTCTGCTCACTGCCGAGGATGTTGCCCGCGCCACGAATCTCGAGGTCCTTGAGCGCGATGCGGAACCCGGCGCCAAGACCGCTGTGCTCCTCGATGGTGCGCAGACGTTTCTCGGCCACCTCGGTCACCATGCGCTCGCCCTTCGGCAGCAGGAAGAGAGCATGCGCGCGATGGGTGCCGCGCCCGACACGCCCGCGCAACTGGTGCAGGTCGGCCAGGCCGATCATGTCGGCGCGATCGACAATCAGCGTGTTCGCATTGGGAATGTCGAGACCCGACTCGATGATCGTCGTCGCCACTAGCACGTCCACCTCGCCGCGCACGAAGCGCAGCATCGAATCCTCGAGCATGCGCTTGTTCATCTGGCCGTGCACCACCGCGCGCCGCGCCGCCGGCACGAGATGACCGATAAGTTTGTCGAGGCGCCCGATCGTCTCGACGCGGTTGTGCACCACAAAGACCTGCCCGCCGCGCCGCAACTCGCGTTCGATGGCCGCCTTGACGAGTTCGTCCTTGAAGTGATGCACTTCGGTCTTGACCGGCATGCGCCCCTCGGGCGGCGTGGTCAGGTTGGAGATGTCGCGCAATCCCAGCATGGCGAGGTTGAGCGTGCGCGGCAGCGGCGTGGCGGTCATCGTCAGCACGTCCACGGTGGCGCGCATCGCCTTGAAGCGCTCCTTGTGCTCGACGCCGAAGCGCTGCTCCTCGTCGATCACGACCAGGCCGAGATCGAAGAACCGCACCGTCTTGCCGAGCAGCCGATGGGTCCCGATGACGATATCGACGGTGCCCTCGGCAAGTTGCTCGATGACCGTCTTCGCCTCCTTGCCGGTGCGAAAACGCGAAAGCACCTCGATGCGCACCGGGTAACCGGCCATGCGCTCGCTGAACGTGCGGAAGTGCTGGCTGGCGAGCACCGTGGTCGGCACCAGCACGGCGACCTGCCGGCCACTCAGCACCGCCTTGAACGCGGCACGCATCGCGACCTCGGTCTTGCCGTACCCGACATCGCCGCACAACAACCGGTCCATCGGCCGCGCGGTTTCCAGGTCCTGCTTGACCGCGTCGATGGCGGATAGCTGGTCGGGCGTCTCCTCGTAGGGAAACGACGCCTCGAACTCGTGCTGCATCTCGTCGTCGCGTGCGCAGGCGATGCCGGGGCGCTTGCGTCGAATTGCCTGCGTTTCCAGCAGGCGCGCAGCGAGGTCGGTGACCGCCTGCTTGACCCGCTCCTTCGCCTTCGTCCACGACTTGCCACCCAGCTTGGCGAGCCTCGCCTTGGCGCCGGGCGCGCCGATGTACTTCTGCAGGAGATCGATCTTGGAAACGGGTACGTAGACCGATACGTCGTCCGCGAACTCGACGACGCAGTGCTCCTGTTCGATGCCCTGCCGCTCGATCGTGCGCACGCCGCGAAAGCGCCCGATGCCGTGCGCGAGATGCACGACGGTGTCGCCCGGTTCGAGATCGACGAAGTCGTCGAGCGGGCGACTCACGACACGGCGCGGCGCCGGACGGCGGCGCGTGAGGTGTTGCAGCAGGTCGTCGTAGCCCAGAATCGCCACGCCGCGCTCGCGCACCGTGAACGACGTGCTCAGGCGTCCGTGCAGGAACTGCAACTGCGACGGCATCGCGTCGCCCAGCAGATGGCGCACGCGATGTTCCTCCGCCTCGTTGCGGCAGGCGAAAAACGAGTGGGGCATGTCGTTGCACGCCTCGCCGATACGCGCGCGCAACTGCTCCGCACCCGCGGCAACCGGTTCGACCTGCTGCACCTCGAACGGCCGCGCGCCGGCGCGCATGAAGTCGAGGTCGGCGCCGGCGCGATCGGCGACCAGGGCGCACATCTCTTCGTCGGGCGCGACGAGGAAGACGGGATCCTCCGGACGGAAGTGGTCGAGCAGCGTCCCGAACTCGTCCTCGGCGCCGCGCGCGAAGATCTCGATGCGGTCGAGCGTATCCCCGCCGCGCTGCGAATCCGCATCGAACTCGCGCAGCGTTTCCAACTCGTCGCCGAAGTACTCCAGGCGCACCGGCCGTTCGCGCCCGGCGGGAAACAGATCGACGATGTCGCCCCGAACGCTCACCTCGCCCGGCCCGGTGACGAGCGAAACGCGCTCCCAGCCGTCGTGGGCGAGGCGTTCCATCAAGCGCTCGGGATTCCATTCCTCGCTGCCCGCGACAAGTCGAATCGCGTCGCGTTCGAGAGCGGCGAGCATCGGTACGGGCTGGGTGGCCGCGAGCAGCGACGCGAGCACGACGGGAGATCCCTCTCGCCGCAGGCGCTGCAGCGCGGCACGACGCACAAGCCCGCGCTCGTCGTCGTCGAGATCGGGAAAGGGCAGGCGCCGCTCGCGGTCGAGACCGAAGAGCGCCAGGTCGCCGGCGATGTCGCTCTCCGAGGCTGCGTCGGAGTGGAGCACCAACGACGGCCGGTCGTCCGGCAACAAACCGGACAACACGAGGCCGAGCGCGCCGCCGTAGAGGCCGCCGAGGCGCGGCCGCTCCCGCGTCGGCACAAGGTCGAGCGGAAGCAGCCGGCCCCAATTCGGCGATTCGGGCAGGGGTTAGCCTTCTGCCGGCGGCGTCGCGGCGGGCTTGGCGGATGCCTTTTTCTTGCTCGCCTTCTTCTTCGCGACCTTCTTGGCTCCGGTCTTGCTCGCCGTCTTCTTCGCTGCCTTCTTCGCAGTGTTCTTCTTGGCGACCTTCTTCTTCGCGACCTTCTTGGCTCCGGTCTTGCTCGCCGTCTTGTTGGCTGCCTTCTTCGCAGTGCTCTTCTTGGCGGCCTTCTTCCTTGCGACCTTCTTGGTGACAGCCGGCTTCGACTCGGACTTGGGAGCAGGTTCCGAACGGGGTGCTTCGGCCCGGACCGATTCCGACCAGGGTGCATCCGCGCCCGACCCCTCAGATCTACGCGGCCGGGAACGACGCGCGTCCGAGCGGGGCGCTTCACTCCGCGTGGATCCACCCTGCTGGGACTCACCCTGCTGGGACTCCGACGCGGGCGCATCGCCCTCCGCGCCACGACCGCGTCCACCGCGCCCGCGACCGCGGCCACCGCGACGACGACGGCCACCGCGCGAACGACGGCTCGAATCACCCTCGCGTGCCTGTGTGTGCGCGGCACCGGCCTCACCGCCGCCGCCATCTTGGGCCGGCGCTTCCGCCCGATTTCCGTCCGACTCATCGGAGGACCGCTCGGGAGCGACATTGCCATTCGGCTCGGCACTCCGCCCGGAACCGGGCTCGGCATTCCGCTCGCCGGCCGGCTTCCTGCCCCGCCCGCCGCGCGTGCGCGAACGGCGCTTCGGCTTCTCGGGCCCGACGCGCACGAGCGTGCCCGCGCCGCGCACGGTATCGATCGGCGCCTCGTCGATCGCCTTGTAGTGCATCAGCGCCGCGCGCGCGGCGCCCTGCTCCGCTTCCTTCTTGGTTTCGGCGCGGGCGCGGCCCACCTCTTCGCCGCGCACGATGACGGCGACTTCGTAGTTGCGGCTGTGCGCGGGCCCCGCTTCGCGCGATACGCGGTACGACGGCATCGCACCCAGCTCGCGCTGGCAGTAGTGCTGCAGCATCGACTTGTAGTTGCGTTCGGCGCGGTCGGAGACGATCTCCTCCATCACGACGTCGAGTTGGCGCAGCAGGAACCTGCGCGCCGCCGCGAGGCCGGAATCGAGGTAGATGGCGCCGACAATCGCCTCGAACATGTTGCCGATGAGCGAGGGGGGCAGCGCCTTCTTGCGCACGCCCTTGCCGACCAGGATGAAGCGATCAAGCCCCATCACGCCGGCCACGCGCTCAAGCGACGAGCGGGATACCGCTTGGCTCTTGATGCGCGTGAGTTCGCCCTCGTCCGCGTCGGGAAAGCGGCGGTAGAGCGCCTCGGCGCAAATGGTGCCGAGCACCGAGTCGCCCAGGAATTCCATGCGCTCGTTGCTGGGGCGCTCGTCGTTCTTCGTACTGGAGTGCGAAAGCGCGTTGA
Organism: uncultured bacterium; assembly: GCA_965369495.1. Classification (GTDB taxonomy): domain Bacteria; phylum Planctomycetota; class PLA2; order PLA2; family PLA2; genus JBCDBY01. The sequence goes on along the minus strand of CBDURV010000111.1, from coordinate 5,031 downwards.
AAATCAGGGTCTTGTCGCGAAAGACATGCCCTAGGAGGACCTCAAGGTCCGCAATTGTTCCGTCTGTCATGTGCCTCTCCGGGCACGCGCATCGGAGCGGGTACGGCGAACAGTTCGCCCGCACCTGCCACGCCGCGCGAGGCCGTGGGTGGACGTTTCCCCGCTAACTAGTGGAGGAAATGTCGAGTTCCGCTGAATGTCATGGCTACGCCGCGTTCATTCACGAATTCGATGCATTTTTCGTCGTTTTTGCTGCCGCCCGGTTGGACGGCCGCGGTGACGCCGGCGTCGAGTGCGACACCGAGTGCATCGTTGAACGGCAGGAATGCGTCGGAGGCGAACACCGCCCCCTTCGTGCGCTCCCCCGCCTTCTTGACAGCCATACCGGCAGCGTCGACGCGGCTCATTTGGCCCGCGCCCACACCGACGACCATGCTGTCTTTCGCGAGAACGATTGCGTTGCTCTTTACGTGTTTGCAGATGCGCTGGGCGAAGACCAGATCGCGCATTTCCGCGTCTGTCGGCGCCCGGCTTGAAGCCACCTTCAGGTCTTCCGCGCTGGTTGCTTTCGCATCGCGATCCTGAACAAGGTAGCCCCCGGGAATGCTGCGTATCTCCATTCCGTCGGGTTTCGGAAGCGGACTCTTGAGGAGCCGCACGTTTTTTCCCCAGCGCGGTTTGGTCTGGATGATCTCGATCGCGGCGGCGTCGTAGCCGGGCGCGACGACCACCTCCACGAATCCCTTGGCGGCGATCGCCTCCGCCAGCGCCGGCGTGACCTCGCGATTGAACGCGAGAATCGAACCGAAGGCGGAAATGGGATCGCCCTCCCAGGCGTTCTCGAAAGCAGTCACGAGATCGGTATGCGAAGCGGCGCCGCACGGGTTGGCGTGCTTGACCACCACCGCACTCGACAGATCTGAAGGACCTGTGAACTCGGCCACGGTGGTGTAGGCCCCCGCCGCGTCGAGCATGTTGATGTAACTCAGCGCCTTGCCGCTGATCTGTTCGCAGCTTGCAAGACCCTCTTCGCCCGCCGTCCGGTAGAGCACACCCTGCTGGTGCGGGTTTTCGCCGTAACGCAGCGTTGAGACTCGCTCGGCACCAACCAACAATGTGGGCGGAAACGGCGAATCGCCGTCGTCTGCCAGGTAGTTGGCGATGACGGAGTCATAGAGGCAGGTGTGCTGGTACGCCTTGGCGGCGAGCGCGCGCCGGAACTCCGGCGTCAACTCGTCGCTGTCCATGCGCGCCAGCGTCCCCTCGTAGTCGGCCGCATCGATGAGCGGCACCACGTGGGCATGGTTTTTGGCGGCGGCGCGCAGCATGGCGGGCCCGCCGATGTCGATCTGCTCGACCGCCTCGCCCAACGTCACATCCGGCTTCGCGATCGTCTCGCGGAACGGATAGAGGTTGAGGCAGAGCAGGTCGATCGGGTCGATGCCGTGCGCCTGCATCTGCGCCACGTGGTCGGGCAGGTCACGGCGACCCAGGAGACCGCCATGGATCTTCGGATGCAGCGTCTTGACACGCCCGCCGAGCATTTCGGGGAAACCAGTGTGCTCGGAGACCTCTTTGACCGGCAGGCCCGCGTCCCTGAGGCGCTTGGCGGTGCCGGAAGTGGCCAGCAGGGCCACCCCGCGCTCATGCAGAGCGCGAGCGAAGTCTTCGATCCCCGTCTTGTCGAAGGGCGCGAGCAATGCTCGCTTAATGCTTGTCATATAACGATTTAGAGCAATCAGGCCCGGGCATCGGGCCCCGGATTGAACGCACGTAGGTTACCAGCAGGGGGGGCCGAATCTACGAATCAGCGCAGCTTGGCGAGCGCCCGCGAGATCTGCGCCCGCAGCTTGGCGCGGCGTTCCGGGGTCACGCCGTCCCCCAGCACCTTCTCAAGTTCGGGAATTGCCTCGGTGGCGCCCAGTTCGGCCAACGCGAGAGCGATCGGACCGCGTAGGTCGTACAGCTCCAAATAGACTTCGCGCCGCAACTCGCTGCCGCGGAAGACCGGCTTCTTGAGTGCCGGCCGCCGAAGCTGCTCACGCAAGACGAGAATTGCGCGGCGATCGCCGAGCCGCCCCAGCGCGGTCGCGGCCGCGCGCCGCACGCGCACATCATCCCAATCATCGACCAGCAGGCTCACCAGGCCGAGGCGGGTTGCGTCTAGGTCCTCAGGCAACTTCCAAGTCGTGAGCAGTCGGATCGCTTCGAACCGCGCATCCCGTTGATTGCCCTTGCGTGAAGCGATCGCCAGCAGAACCGGCGCAACGTCCCGCTTGCGGGTCAGACGCCAGTACTCGCGCACCAGCTCGATCTGCGCTCCGTGCGCGCCCGCGTGCGGGGCGAACTTCTCGAACTGCTGGATCGTGCGCGCGCGGTACGCATCGGGATAGCGCTGCTTGAGCTGGGCCATGAGCCAAGAACGGCTGGGCAGATCCGATCGCGGCAGCGCATCGAGGTCGGCGAGGATCAGCGGCTTCGCATCCACCGCGCGGGTGATTTCGTTCCTGCGCGGCTCGGCGATGGATTCGGCCAAGGACTACAATAGAAACAGGGACAACTCAAGCCGTACCCGCTGATTTCGCCAAGCGCTATCGGGAACATCGTCCAGCTTCCCACCCAACCATCGCTTTTCAGGCGCGGTGATCTCGGTATCCACCAGCGCCCATTTCGTAATCGCCCGCCGAATGCGCGCGTCGCACAAAAACGCCAGCTCCGCGGGTCCGAATCGGCTCAGCCGGTGGTACGGCCGGGAGCCGCCCGTGGGCAGCACAGCACTCGCCAACAGAGCGCGAGTCGCGCCCGTCACCAGCTCTACACGCAGAGCCGACTTGCCCAGCAGCCATTGGTCCTCGGGGTCCAGGTCCGCGCCTTCCTTCGGTCGCAAGGACGCGTCACGAATCAGAAGCAGGTCGCGCACCAACGCCTTGAACCGTTTGACGCTGATCGTGGCGATCTGGAGCGTCGGTTCCCTTCGCCTGCCGAATGCCAGCTGCGCAACGCGATACCCGCCGGCGACCGGATCGACCCACAACAGGCTCTCGTCGCGTAGCACCACGAGCGCAGCACCATCCGGCACCACGGGCGCCCGCTTGGGCAGCACCAGCTCGCACGCCTTGCGCTCCGCCGCGTTGCGATAGCCGTCGATCAACTTGCGCAACTCGGCGTGGTCTTCCGCACGCGCCACCGCAGACAACAGGACGACAATCAGAGCAACGCGCACGCGCCCCACGATAGCCGCTACTTGCGGGAGAGGACGAGGGCGATCTCGGAGCGGTACTCCGGATACTTCTTTTGCAGCTTTGAGAGCTGGTCTTCGTCGAACCGGCGCGCGAGGTGGGTGAAGATCGCGACATCGGAGGCCCAAGTGGATCCGAGCGTATCGAGCAGGGTCTTGCCGTCATCCTCGACGCCGAACTTGGCGAGTAGTGCGATCAGCTCGTCCCAGTTCTTGCGATCGACTTCGCGTGCGCGGCTGCGCTCCTTTTCGAGCGCTGGCTTGGCGGCGGAATCGCCCAGGTTCGCCAGCGCACGCCCGATGCGCCACCGAAACTCGCCTTCCCCATCCTTGCGCTCCGGCGCCAGCAGCGCGACGAGATCGGGCACTGCCTGAGTGGCGCCGATGTCAGCCAGCGCCGCGGCGATCGCTCCGCGCAATTCGTCGCCGCGCTCGTAGGGCTCGGCGTTCCGATTGCCGCCCTCGTTGAGATAGACCGGCTTGACGATGAGCGGCTCGCGGAGTTGCTTGCGTAACGCGTCGATGTCCCCCATCTTCGCCAGCGCCTCGGCGGCGATGCGACGAATGCCCGCGTCCTCTTCGTTCGCAACCAGCAGCGACACGAGAGCTGCCCGAACCCGGGCGAGCTGTTCTGCCGTCACATACTGGCCGAGCATGCGCGTCGCGACTTCGCGGTAGGTGATGTCGTTGAGGGTGCGCAGCGACCGGTCGCGGGCAATCGCAATCAGCGTGTCGAACGCCTTTGGGTGACGCCCCATGATTGCGATCGCCGCGTTGAGGCGGATCTTGAGCGATGCGTCATCGAGAGCGTGCAGCGGGATGGCCAGGTCGTCGCCGCCTAACGCCGCATTCAGCGCTTCCAGCTTGGCCAGCTCGCTCGCCTGATCGAATTGGCGCAGGAGTGCCGCCGCATACTCGGCCGGGTAGCGGCGCAACGCTTCCGTCTTTGCCCAGTCGCCCACCTCCGGCTCAAACAGAGCCGACAGCAGCGCCTGCTTGGAATCGGCCGCGCTCAGGATCTCGATCTTGCGACGCGCCAACCCGGCCGCCTCGCCGATGGTGCCGCCGCGCGCCTGCAGTTTCTTCAAGGTCGGCAGCGCGGGCTCGTACCCGATCCTGCCCAGCACTTCGATGCGCAGCAGATACGCGGCAAACTGCCCCGTCTTGCGCTTGTCCACCGCCTCCAATTCGCGCAGTAGGCGCGCTGCCGCCGACTTCGAGACGGGGCGCGGCTTGAGCTTCCAGCCGTCGAGCGCCTTCTGAATGCGGATCGACCAAAGTGCGCTACGTTCCCACGCTCCGAACGCGTCCAGTTCGCCTTCCGGAGGCAGGCCGGGCGTTACGACCGGCCCGTCGGCAAGCAGCGTGAGCCCGTCGACTGTGAGCAGTTCGAGACGCGCTTGGCCATCCTCCGACGTGCCCTTCCAGCGGTCCTTGCGCGGCTCCCCTTCGCTGCGCACGAGCTTGGCGTCGCGAATGAGTAGCAGATCGCGCGCGAGCGCCTCCCATTGCGCCCGGGTGATGATCGCGCCCTGTGTCGCCGCGTCGCCTCCGGCCCGAATGCGCACGACGCGAACCCTGCCTCCGGCCACCGAGTCGATCCACACCACGCCATAGCCCGCACCGTCGCTCCGCTCCAGCGTTAGCCACGCGCGCCGCGGCAACGGCGGCGCCTGAGCGGGCAACGCCAAGATGATCTTCGCCCGCTCCCGCTCGCTGCGGAACGAGTCGATGAACTTGCGCAGTTCGGCGTGGTCCTGGGCCGATGCCGCGGCCGCGAGCAGGAGCAGAAC
>CBDURV010000110.1:0-9682 GCA_965369495.1 uncultured bacterium | reverse complement strand
CGCCACGCCGCTCGTGCTGAGCGTGCACACCGTGGTCAGCTTCGACTTCGCGGCATCGGTGATCCCCGGTTGGCATACGACCATCTTCCCGCCCTACTTCGTCGCCGGCGCCATCTTCAGCGGCTTCGCCATGGTGCTCACGCTGCTCATTCCGGTGCGGCACCTCTTCAAGCTCACCACCGTCATCACCATTCGCCATCTCGAAAACATGGCGAAGGTGATCTTGGCGACATCCTGCATGGTGGGCCTCGCCTACAGCACCGAGTTCTTCGTCGCCTGGTATTCCAACAATCCGTTCGAGTCGTTCGTTTTCTTCCAGAGCCGCATGCAGGGACCGTACTGGTGGGCCTACTGGACGATGATCACCTGCAACGTGCTCGTACCGCAGTCGCTCTGGTTCAAGGCGGTGCGCCGCTCGCCGATCGCACTCTTCTTCGTCGCCGCGCTGGTCAACGTAGGCATGTGGTTCGAGCGCTTCGTGATCATCGTCACGTCGCTCGCCAACGACCTGCTCCCCGGCAGTTGGGGCTACTTCTCCCCCACCTGGGTGGACATCATCACCTTCGTCGGCACGTTCGGCATCTTCGGTTCGTTGTTCCTGCTGTTCCTCCGCTTCTTGCCCATCGTCCCCATGAACGAGGTCAAGCATCTGCTGCCCGCCGACTCGGTCGGGCGCGGCGAACCGCAGGAGGAAGACGCGGACGAACCCGCCTACATCGTGCCGGACAATGTGCGCGAGACACGCGAAGTCGCCGGCATGGTGGCGGAGTTCAAGGACGAGGCGGCCATGCGCCACGGTGCGACGGTGCTGCGCGATCACGGCTACACGCAATGGGACGCGCACTCGCCCTATGCGGTGCACGGCATGGAACGCGCGATGGGCCTGCCCCGCTCGACGCTGGGCCGCTGGACGCTGGGCGGCGCGGTACTCGGCTTCTGGACCGCGGTGCTGCTCTGCTACATCCCCAGCGTCGATCTCTATCCGCTCATCGTGGCGGGCAAGCCGTACGCCGGTTGGGTCGCCTGGATTCCCATCTACTTCGAACTGACGGTGCTCTTCGCCGCGTTCGGAACGGTGGGCGGCATGTTGCGGCTATCCAGGCTCAACGACTGGTACCACCCCACGCTCAAGAACGAACGGTTCCTGGGCGTGACCGACGACCGCTTCATGATCGCGGTGGACGAACGCGACCAGCAGTTCGATGTCGAACGAACCGCGTTGTTGCTGCGCGACGCGGGCGGCAGGAAGGTCACGCTCCTGGAGCCCTGAGATGACGCGTACTCTCTGGCGCTTTGCCGTTCTCTTCGTGGTCGCCCTCGCGCTCGCCACCGTCGCCGTGCTGGGCGTGCGTGGACAGACGTCGCGTGTACCGCCGCGTGAATTCAACAAGGGCATGGTGGATCAGCTCAAGGCGAAAGCGCAGGGCAAGACACTCGCCTTCGCCGACGGGCGCGTGAATCGCATGCCGCCCAAGGGCACGATTCCCTGGGGCCGCGGCACCGACGCGCCCGATGGCGCCTTCGCGTTCGATCTCGAAGCGGCCTATGCGAGCAAACGCATGCCGGGCGCCTTCGATGCGCGGCGCGTCCAGCACGGACGCATCATCTACACACGCTACTGCGCGCTCTGCCATGGCGACCTGGGCGACGGCAAGGGCATCGCCACGCGCTTCGGCATGAATCAACCTCCCACCTACCACAGCGATTCCATGCGTGCGCTGACCGACGGCGCGCTCTTCAAGGTCATCACCGAGGGCAAGGGCACCATGGGACCGCTCGCGGGTCGCCTCAACGCCGAGGATCGTTGGGCGGCCGTCGCGTGGGTGCGCGTGTTGCAGCGCGCACGCAACGCGAAACTGGCCGACGTCCCCGATGAACAGCGCCGCGCACTCGAGGAGCAGCCGAAATGAACCGCTCCCTGATCGCCCTCGGCGCGGGTCTGCTGCTCTGGACCATCGGTTTGTTCGTGGATACCGAACACGCCATGCTCGCCTACCTGGCCGCCTACGGCGCGGCACTCTTCTGCGTCCTCGGCGCGCTCTTCTTCGTGCTCCTGCACTATGTCGTCGATGCGGGATGGTCCACGGTCGCGCGGCGCTGGGCGGAACAGATCACCGCGGCGCTTCCGCTGCTGGCGCTCTTGGCGCTGCCGCTCATCCTTGGCGCGTCGAAGACGTATCACTGGGCCGGCCACCACGCGCACGACGACCCGATGTATGCCGCCAAGGCGCCGTGGCTCAACCTCGGCGGCTTCGCGATGCGCCTGGCGATCTACTTCGCGCTTTGGATCCTCATCGCGCGCACCTTCCGACGCGCGTCGCTCCAACAAGACGAGAGCGGCGATCCCGGCATCAGCCTGCGCCTGCGCAAGTGGTCGGCGCCCTGCCTGCTGATCTACGGCCTGAGCGCCAACATCGCCGCCATCGACCTGCTCATGACGCCCGACTACCACTGGTACAGCACGATCTTCGGCGTCTATATCTGGGCGCAGGGCGTGCTGGCGTTTTTCAGCGTGCTGGCGCTCATCGCGCTCGCCATGCGCCGCAGGAGCGATATGGCGGACAAGGTGCCGCTCAGCACGGTCCGCACGATCGGCCTGTTCCTGTTTGCCTTCTCGTGTTTCTGGGGCTACCAGGCGCTCAGTCAGTGGTTGCTGATCTGGTACGCCAACATCCCGGAAGAGACGTACTGGCTGCTGTTGCGCTGGGAAGGCGCGTGGCGCTGGATCTGCGCGCTGTCGGTCGCCGCACTTTTCATCGCGCCGTTTACGCTGCTCATGTCCCAAGAGAACAAGGCGCGTCCGGTGCTCGGGACGGTGGCGTGGATCGTGCTGGCGGGCAACTTCATCGGCAACCTCTGGATCGTCATGCCGACGGCGCCCGACAAGGCGTTCCACGGCGGCCTCTTCTGGATCGACCTCGGCGCCGCCGCGTTCGTCGCCGGCGCCGTCACATTCGTCGTACAACGCGCCCTCGCCGGCGCTTCGCCCTACCCCACCAACGACCCGCGCCTGGAAGAGGCGATGCCCGCACCGCACTAGTGCTAATGTCCGACCACGAACTTTTCCCGTTCGACGGCCGCCGCATTGCGTGGGGCGTGATTGGCACGTTGGCCGGCGTGCTCTCCATCTTCGTCGCCGTCTTCTATCTGCTCTTCGCCGACCCCGAGGCATCGGCGCGCCCCGACCGCCCCGACTACGCGAACATCCGCGAGACGATGCGCATCGAGACGGAAGGCGAACTGAACGGCTACGGCTGGATCGACCGCGAAAAAGGCGTCGTTCGCATTCCCCTGAACATCGCGATCGACAAACTGATCGAGGAGAGGAGCGCCGGTCGATGACCGCCTACTACCTGCTCGTCTTCGGCGTGTTGACCTGCTTTTTCACCTCGGTCGTCTGGGCGCTGCACTGGGCGGTCCGCCATGGACAGTTCTCCAATTTCCAAAAGGGCGCGCGCAGCATTTTCGACGAGGACGAACTCGGCCAACTCACGGACTGCTTCCCCGACATGAAGGACGAAGTCGAGGCGCGCAAGCTATGACCAGCGGCGTCGCCTCTCCCCCCACGCAGGAACTGGTTTCCCCCGAGCAGATGCCCGCGGTCCGCTCGGAGATCGACCACTCCTGCGCCATTCCGTGTCTGACCTGGTTCGCGAGCAGCCTCTTCTGGCTGATTGCCGGCAGCCTGCTCGGTTTGCTCGCCTCGGTCAAGATGCACAGCCCCGAGTTCCTGGGCGACATCGCCTGGCTGACATTCGGGCGCGTGCGACCCGCGCACCTCAACGTGGTTGCCTTCGGCTGGGGTTGCCCGGCCGCCTTCGGCGTGTTGTTGTGGATGCAGTGCCGCTTGTGCCGCGTGAAGATGCGCTGGCCGGGCGTCGTCGTCGCCGCCGCCGTGATCTGGAACATCGGCATCCTCGTCGGCACCATCGCGCTGCTGGCGGGCAAGAGCGTCGGCATCGAATGGCTCGAGTTCCCGACCTACGCGGCATTCCTGCTCTTCGTCGCGTTCGCGCTCGTCGCGGTCTGGTCGATGATGACGTTCGCGCAGCGACGTCAGGATCACGTCTACGTGTCGCAGTGGTACATGTTCGCCGCACTCTTCTGGTTTCCGTGGCTCTACGTCACGGTGCAGGTGCTGCTGATCCTGATGCCGGTCAAGGGGGTCACGCAGGCCGCGATCACGTGGTGGTTCGGCCACAACGCGCTCGGCCTCTGGTTCACCCCGATCGGTCTCGCGGCGGGCTACTACTTCATCCCCAAGGTGATCGGCCGGCCGATCTACAGCTACTACCTGTCGCTCTTCGGCTTCTGGACGCTGGCGCTCTTCTACAACTGGGCGGGCATACACCACCTGATCGCGGGTCCGCTGCCCGCGTGGCTCGTGACCGTCTCGATCGTCGGCAGCATGATGATGCTGATTCCCGTCGCGGCGGTGGCGATCAACCACCACATGACGATGCGCGGCAACTTCAAGCTGCTGCGCTACTCGCCAACGCTGCGCTTCATCGTCTTCGGCGCGATGGCCTACACGCTCACGAGTGTGCAGGGTTCGTTCATGGCGTTGCGCGCCTACAACGAGCCGACCCACTTCACGCACCACACGATCGGCCACGCGCACCTGGGCCTCTACGCGTTCTTCACGATGACGATGTTCGGCGCGATGTACTACATCGTTCCGCGCCTCACCGGCCGCGAGTGGGCCTCGAGTCGTCTCATTCGCGTCCACTGGTGGGGCACGTCGATCGGCGTCACGATGATGGTCCTCGTGCTCAGCTTCGGCGGACTCATCCAGGGTTTCGAGATGAACCAGGCGAGCGAGTCGTTCAACTCCGCGATCGACAAGCACGGCGTCTTCAGCGGCATCTGGGAGTGGTTCGGCGGCTTCAAGGCGCGCAACGGTGCGGTGCCCTTCATGGAAATCGTGAAGGGGCAGATGCCGTACCTCGTGCTGCGCAGCATCGCGGGGATCCTGATCCTCGTCGGCCACCTCGCGTTTTTCGCGCTCGTGGTCATGAACGTGCACGCCTGGGGCCGCACGCGTCTCGGCCCGACGCTCTTCACGCGCCGCGATCGCGTCTATGCGCGCCTCATGACGGACGACGCGGAAGGAGGCGAGCCGGCATGAACACCGCCATTCGCATCTTCGCCGGCGTCTTCTTCACGTTCGCCATCGCCTGGATCGGCCTCGTGCTGATGCCGCACCTGCAACTCAAGGACCTGCAGTCGCGCCACGACGAAGCGCTCAACACGCTGCACCCCGCCCCCTACACCGGCCTCGAACTGGACGGGCGCGCGGTCTACATCAACATGGGCTGCACCTACTGCCACAGCCAGCAGGTGCGCGGCGGTTTCTACAACGCCGATCTCGAGCGCGGTTGGGGCACGCGCCGCAGCCACCCGATCGACTACATCTACGACGAGCCGCAACTGCTCGGAACGATGCGCACCGGCCCCGATCTGGCCAACATCGGCGCGCGCCAGCCGAGCGAGGAGTGGCACCATCTGCACATCTACAATCCGCAGACGACGGCGCCGGGATCGATCATGCCGCCCCACCGCTTCTTGTACGAAGAGCGCAAGATCACCGGCCAGCGCTCCGACGAGGCGCTGCCGCTGAAGGGGGAGTTCGCGCCGCCCGACGGCTACGAAGTCGTTCCCAGCTACGACGCCAAGGCGCTGGTCGCATACCTCAAGCGATTGGACCAGACCTACGAGGTCGACAGTGAGTGATCCGAGCAAAGACCCCGGGAAACTCACCGACGAGCAGGCTGAACCGCATGACGTCCAGGATCTGCACGGGCCCATCCTGCGCGAGCGCATCGATCCCGAGGAGGGCTACGAGCCGGTGCCGATGTGGTTTACGGCACTGTGCGGCGTGCTCGTCTTCTGGGCGGGTTGGTACATGTCTGAATTCGGCGGCGGCGGTAACCCGGACGTGCTCGACGCGCGTCCGCAAGCGCGCTTCCCGGGCGGCGGCGGCGAGAAGGGGCCGGCCGACCCGATGGTGATCGGCAAGAAGCTCTTCACCGCGCACTGCGTCTCCTGCCACCAGCAGAGCGGCGAGGGCGTGCCCGGCCAGTACCCGCCGCTCGTCGGTTCGCGTTGGGTGCTCGAAAACCCGCAGCGCATCAAACGCATCCTGCTGCTCGGTCTCGATGGACCCGTCACCGTCAAGGGCAACAGCTACAACGGCAACATGCCCGCATTCGGCGCCAAGCTCAAGGACGAGTACATGGCGGCCGTGCTGACCTATGTTCGCGCGTCGTGGGGCAACGAGGCCGCGCCGATCGCGCCCGAAAGCGTCGCCGCCACGCGCAAGGCGACGCAGGGACGCAGCAAGTCGTGGTCGGAAGCGGAACTGCTCGCCATCACCGAACCCGACTACACGGCGCCGCCGCCGGCCGAGGAGCCCAAGAAGGACTAGATGCGCTGTTGCGTCTACGGGGCGGAGGATCCGTCCGCGCTCGCCGCCCGCTTCCCGTGGCTGCGTCTGATCGTCGGGCTCTTCGTGGCGGGCCAGACGATGCTGCTCGGACTGGCGATCAATCTGACGCCGCCTGAGTCGGAGACGACGCGCATCGTGCTGCAGGGCGGCATGCTCGCCGCGACGATCGCGATCATGGTGCTGCTCGGCGCCCCCATGGTCATGGACGCGTTCCGCGCATTGCGGCGCGGCACGGTTTCGATGGAGCTCTTTTTCCTGCTCTGCCTGTCGGCGTCGTTCGCGCTTTCGTGCCAGTCGATGGTGCGCGGAACCGGCCCCGTCTACTTCGACGTGGTCGCGATCCTGCTCATCGTCTACGCGCTGGGGCGCGCCATCGGCGAACGCAGTCGCGCGCGGGCACTGCTCTCCGCGCGACGCTTGTCCGATGCGCTCGGCCAGGCGCGCCGCGAGGGGGGAGACACCGTCGCGGTCGATGCGCTGCGTCCGGGCGACCGCATCGTCGTGCGCGCGGGCGAGTTGATTCCCGTGGACGGGCGCATCGTGGCGGGCGAGGCGTTTGTCCGCGAGACGGCGTTTACGGGCGAGTGGATCGCGGCGGCGCGCGGGATCGGCGACGAGGTGATCGCCGCGACCGCGTGCGAGGACGGCCCCATCACCATCGAGGTCCTGTCCGCGGGCGGCGACCGCCGCTTCGCCCACATCGCCAAATTGGTCGAAGAGGCGCGAGCAAATCCCGGCTCGCTCCAGCGCCGCGCAGACCGGTTCGTGCAGGTCTTCCTGCCCATCGTGCTCGCGGCCGCCTGCCTCGCAGGCTGGTATGGCGCGCGCGAGCATGGCGTGCAGGAAGGACTCTTCCGCGCGCTAGCGGTGCTGCTGGTCGCCTGCCCCTGCGCGGCGGGTCTCGCCACGCCGCTGGTCGTCTGGACCGTTATCGGCCGCCTCGCACGCGACGGCCTGCTGCTGCGCGGCGGCGATGTCGTCGAAAAACTGGCCGATGCGCGCAGCGTCGTGTTCGACAAGACCGGCACGCTCGGCGCCGAGGAGTTGCGCGTCGAGTCGTTCGACACGACCCCCGCGCCAGCCGAAGCGCTCGCCACCATGGCCGCCCTGCGCGCCGTCGAACAGGGTCGCAACCACCCCGTCGCCGCCGCCCTGCGCCGCATCCCGGTGCCTGCGGATGCGCCCGGTGTCGCGCTGCTGCGCACGCGCACACTGCCCGGGCGAGGCGTGGAAGCGGACGTGCGGCAACAGGGCGAAGAGAGACGATTCGCGATCGTGCGCGACGACGCAGCGGGCGACGACGGCCTGCTTCATCTGCGCATCGAGTCCGATGGCGAACTCAAGGGCCGCGTGCGTCTGCGCGAGCGACTGCGGGTCGGCGCCCAGGACGCGGTCGCGCGCTTGGAGGCGCTGGGCCTGCCCGTGCTGGTCCTGACCGGCGACGGAGCCAGCGGCGCCGCGCAGGTGGCACGCTTCGCCCCCACCGAGAGCGGCCTTTCGCCCGAACGAAAACTGGCGCGCATCGAGTTACTGGCACGGCCGCTCTTCGTGGGCGACGGATTCAACGACGCGGCGGCGATGGCGGCGTCGCACACCAGCATCGCGCTCGCCTCCGGCTCCGACGTAGCGATCGAAACCGCCGACGCCACGCTCCACGGCGGCGATCTCACGCTGGTTCCGCGCGCCGTCATGCAGGCGCGCGATGCGGTGCGCGTCATCCGCGGCAACTTCGCATGGGCCGTGCTCTACAACACGCTCGGCATTGTCGCCGCCGCAACCGGCCACCTGCATCCCGTCTTCGCCGCCCTACTCATGGGCACATCTTCCGCCATCGTCGCCCTCCGCTCCTTCCGACGTGCCCCTCCCGCCGCCGAACCCCAAAGCTCAAAGCCCAAAGCCCAAAGCGACGAGATCACAGTCCCCACTCACATCCGAAGGGTGTTCCTCGCAACCCACGCCATCTCCCTACTCGGCATGGCCGCCATCACCTCCGTATTGGCCGACCTCGACGCCAGTGGGACGACCGCTCTGCTCCTCGGGGCAGGAATCGCGACGTGGCTCATCGCCCAGTTCTGGGACCGGCTTCCCGCGTGGGCGGACATGACCCTCGGCATGGTCACGCTGGGCGGATTCGGAATGGCGCTGGGCTGGTGGGCCGACCTCGGCTTCGACCGGGGTCTCGCTGCGACCTGCCCCTGCGTTACGCCCAGCGGTACGCAACTCGCAACGTGGATGAACGGCGGCATGCTGCTGCTCGGTGTGCCCGCGATGTTCTTGCTGCGCCACACGTGGCAGCGCTTCCGTTGGCGGCGTTGGTGCTGCAGCGGGATGTTGATTTTCGGAGTGCCCGGCATGCTGATCGGCATGATCGCCGCCTCGCACCTCGTTCACGGCCGCGACTGGAACGTAAGCGCGTCGTCGCTGGTGCTGATCGACATGGGAGCAATGCTGCTCGGCATGGTCTGCGGCATGCTTATTCCCCACGCCATCGGCCACCTGCTACTAAGTCGGAAGTACGGCGCCTGACGCGAACTTTCCATCTTCTTTATCTTGGAACAAAGGCGCCAGGCTCCGTACCTCCGACTTAATCACATGTGGGCACTCTTACTCTTCCTCATTCCGCTCGGCCTCGTTCTGTTGCCCGCGATCGTCGGGCTGCTGCTGCCGGAAAAATACGAGGCGACCGTCCAGGCCGAGTTCGACAAGACGCCCGAGGAGGTCTGGGCGCTGCTCGAGGACGTCGAGCGCAATCCCGGGTCGGGGGCCATGGCGCGCAGCGTCGAGATGCTGCCAGAGGAAGAGTGGCGCGACGGCCTGCCGGCGTGGATCGAGGACATCGGCAGCACCCGCATCCAGGTGCAGACGGTCGTAATGGACAAGCCGCGCTCCCTCGTGCGGGAGTTGGAGGATCAGATCGTGCCCATGCGCGCGCGCTGGTCAATCGCACTCGAACCGCACGGCGAAGAAGGCACACTCGTCACCGCCACCAACGAAACCATCATCGCGAAGGGCACCTGGCACGTCCCGCTGTTCCGCTGCATGATGTTCTTCATGAATGGCGCCCGCCGCGGACTGGTGCACTACCTGACGCGCCTCGGCACGTCGCTGGGAGTGAGCACGCGATTCCGCGGCTGACCGCGCGTCCACAGCCGCTTATCGGGGCGTGAAGAAGTCCAGTGGCACCCAGGCGATGCCGTCCAGAACCGGCGTGTCGGACGGGGCATCGATTGCCGG
>CBDURV010000109.1:0-9718 GCA_965369495.1 uncultured bacterium | reverse complement strand
GCGTGACCGAGGAGGCGGACACCTTCATGAACGAGCTCGGCCACACGCTGGGCCTGACCCACGGCGGACTGAGCGGCTCGGGGCAAGCCGACCTCGCCTGGAAACCCAACTACTCCAGCGTGATGAACTACTGGTTCCAGCGCTACGGCGTGGGCCGCGACAACGGTTCGACAGCGCTGCCCAACGACCCGCTCGACCGCACCGCGGTAGAAATCGACTTCAGCCCGTTCGCCCTGCCGGAGCTCGACGAGCGCGCGCTCGACGAGAGCGCCGGCCTCGGTCCGAACGCGGCCGGCTATCAGGTGCGCTGGATGTGCGGGGGGACCGAGAAGTCGCAGGCCACCGGCAACGCGGCCATCGACTGGAACTGCAAGGATGGAGATTCGCAGCTGTCGGTGATCGCCAACGTGAGCCGCGGCGCCGGTCCCCAGGCGATCGACAACAACTTCCAGCCCGCCTTCGGCTCGGCGGCCGGCACCCCGGGACTGTTGGGCCACAACGACTGGGCGGCGCTCGATTTCAGCGGCGGCGGCACGATCGGCGCCGGCGTGGGCGACCTGCCCCCGCCGCTACCCGACGTGACGCCGTTGATCGAACTCGATGTCGCAACGGCGGCGGCAATCAAGCCGCCCGCGCCCGCCGGCCTCGTCGCGCGTGGCGGTCGCCGCGCGGTGCGCCTGCGCTGGAGGGTCTCCGGTCCGCTCGGCGATTTCACCTACAACGTCTACCGCTCCGTCGGCGGCAACGCCGCCACGCTGCTCGGGAGCACCCTCGCGGGTGGCTTCATCGATCGCGGCGCGAGCCGGGGCGTGGTCTATACCTATTCCATTGCGGTCGTCGATCGGCTCGCGGGCGAGAGCCTGCGTTCGCCGGGAGTCCAGGCCAGCGCGCGTTAACGCTTCAGCCGTCCGTCGCGGAATTCGAGCAGCAGCGGTGCGTCGGGGATCCGTAGCATTCGGACGAGCGCACCGGCGTCGTGCGCCACGCTTATGCCCTGGGCGTGCTGGTCGAGCCACGCCTGCTGCTCGGGGCTGCGCTGCTCCGGGAGGCACGCAACCACGATCTTGTACGCGGACCTGCCGGCGCGCTTTCGCATGCCCGCGAGCATGCGGGCGGACTCCTCGTCGCCGGCAATCACGACGGCGATCAGCAGCGGGCCGCTGTTGGGCTGCTCGAGCGCGGGGCGGATGTCCGCGCGCGCCAGGTCGGGAAGTCCCTCGACCCGCAGGCGGATGCGCCACAGTCGCGTCGCGAGCAGTTCCTGGCCGAGCGGCGTCTTGCCGTAGTCCTCGACGAAGCGTTGGTAGGCGGCCGCCATCAGTTCCGGGACGACCTTGCGCTCCTGCCGCACGCACCACTCCGCCGAGGCGCGCATGGCGACCACCGTGCCGGGAAAGTCGCGCCGAATACGATCGAATTGCTCCGCCGCGGTGTCATCCGGTTCGACGGCCGCGCGCCACAACAGCACACGCGCCAACTCCGGGCTGCCGGGCCAGCGCTCGACGAACTCCTCTGCGGAGAGGCGCACATAGCTGGCGCCGACGCGGCGCAGTTCGTCGTCGGCGGGATCGCCGTCGCGTGCGCGCATCGCGTAGAGCGAGGCGATGCGCACCCGTTCGCGACCCGCACGGTCGGCGTCGTACGCATCTCCGTTTTCCGCGATGTAGCGTGCCAAGCGCGCCATGACATGGTCGTAGAGGATGAACAGTCGCCTGCGGATCTCGCGCTCCTCGAGCAGGCGCGTGTCGAGTTCGAGTTGCTGCTCGCCGAGAATCGCCGCGGTCTGGATCGCGACGACCGAGTTGGCGGACCGCACGGAGTCGAGCGGCAGGCTGCGCGGCATCGGCGGCGGGTCCTGCTTGGCCGCGCGGACGAGGCGTTCGCGCGCGCTCTTGTACGCGCCCGAGTCGCGCACGCGATCCCAGTCGCCGTCGCCATCGAGGTGGCGCACGTCGCGCCAGCCGTGATCCATCGCGAGTGCCAGCCAGATGGCGGCGCGATTGGCGTTGCCCTGCAGGGCGTAGGCGCAGGCGATGTTGTAGTAGGGGCGCGGATTGTCGCCGTAGATCGCGATCTGCTGCTCGAACGCGGTAATCGCCTGCGTCCACTGCTTCTGCTCGAAGAGCGCGAACGCGTCGCGTTCCTGCTCCATGAAGCGCGCGCCCACGTCCTCGTCGTCCTGCGCGGCGGCCGCTCCAGCGAGCAGGGCGAGCACCAACATCCATCGCATTGCCATCCGCATACGGTACCCTCTGGCCACATGGCGGGAGCCAATTCAACCAAGGTCGTGTTCGCGGCGCTGCTGGGCAATCTGGCCGTGGCGGTGGCGAAGGGCGTGGCCGCATTCATCACCGGTAGCGGCGCGATGCTGGCGGAGACGATTCACTCGCTGGCGGACTCCGGAAACCAAGCGCTGCTGCTCTACGGCGTGCGCCGGTCCAAGCGGCCGGCCGACGCGAGGCACCCGTTCGGCTACGGTTCGGAGCGCTACTTCTGGGCGTTCATCGTGGCGCTTGTCCTCTTCTCCCTCGGCTCCCTCTTCTCGTTGTACGAGGGCATCCACAAGCTGCGGCATCCGGCGCCCATTCAGAGTGTCTGGTGGGCGATCGGCGTGCTCCTTGTCGCGATGGTCATCGAAGGCTGGACGTTTTCCGTCGCGCGCCGCGAGCTGAAGAAGGTGATGGGCACGCGCGGATTCTGGCACTACTTCGGGCGCAGCAAGGAGCCGTCGCTGCCGCTGGTCTATCTCGAGGATCTGGGCGCGCTGTTCGGTCTCGTGATAGCGCTGATTGGCATCGCCGCGTCGCATTGGGGCGGTTATGTCTACGCGGACGGAATCGCGACCTGCGCCATCGGCCTGCTGCTGGGCCTGGTCGCCGGGGTTCTGTTGCGCCGCTGCCACCGCCTGCTGATTGGCGAAGCCGCTTCCGACGAGGACGCCCGCAAGATTCTCGAGGTGGTTCATCGCGTCGAGGGCATCGGCGATCTGATCGAACTGAAGACGCTGCAGGTGGGGCCGCAGTACATCATTGTCGGCCTCGAAGTGCGCCTCGATGGCGACCTGGAGGCGATCGATCGGCTGGAAGAGGCGATTCGCGCCGAGGTGCCGATGGCGAAGTACATCGCGATTGAGCCGTACACCGACTGAAATCTGGCGAGCGGCAACGTTATCTTGGGGAGCGATGGTCCGTCTTCTGATCCTCCTTCTGCTGCTGCCGCCGCCCGCGATCTGGGCCGCGCCGAGCCTCGAAGCGCGCGTCAAGGGCGGCGTCGAGCGGGGACGCGACTTCCTGCTGTCGAAGTTCGACCGCGAGAAGGGGTGGGGGCTGGCCAAGGGCAGCGGCACCTACAACGACGTCGGCACGCCCTACTACTACCCCGCCGGCGTGACCGCGTTCGTGGCGTTTGCGCTGCTCAAGGCGGGCGTCGATCCGAAGGACAAGCGCATCCGTCGCGCCTTCACCATCCTGCGCGTGCGCCACCGCTTGCCGCCCATCGCGTACGAACTCAGCATCGAACTGCTGGCGGTCGCGGAGTGGGCGGGCGCCAAGAAGTCGCCCGATTTCCGGCGCGGCGATCTGCGCGCGCAACGCACGACGCACCGCTTCAAGAAGCCCGCCGATAGCCCGCTCAAGAAAGAGCACTGGACGTGGATCGGCGATCTCGCCAAGCGGCTAATGAAGTTCCAGTCGAAGCAGGGCGGTTGGCGCTACTACCCCAATGACTTCCACTCCGGCGGCACGGCGGACATTTCATCGACGCAGTTCGCGCTGCTGGCGCTGTCGACCGCGTCGCGCCTCGGCTACGACGTGCCCAAGAGTGTCTTCCAGCGTGCGCGCGACTATCTGCTCAAGCAGCAGGACAAAAAGGGGCGCGAGGTGCCGCGCGCGATTCACGTGCCCGGCGGCGAGGCGGAGGCGCTCGATCGCGCGCGCGGCTTCGCCTATGTTCGACAAAGCGGGGTGCCGCACTGGGCGGCGTCGAACGGTGGCATGACGGCGGCGGGCGTGGCGAGCATGCTGCTGGTGCGCGACGAGCTGGGACCCGACGACGAATTCGAGCAGGCGATCCTCGACGGCTTCGCGTGGCTCGGCCGCTACTTCACCGTGCGCGTCAATCCCGGTCGCGCGCCGTTCATGGGCGGCAGCTATCACTACACCTATCTGTACGCGCTCGAACGCTGCGGCGACATCGGCCGGCGCGAGGTGATCGGCGGGCGAAGCTGGTTCGCGGAAGGCGCGCGTTTCTTGCTGACGCGGCAATCGGAAAACGGCGCCTTCGCCGACCCCACCTGCATGAATCCCAAGGACGTGCTGGGAACCGCCTTCGCGCTCCTGTTCCTGACCCGCGCCTCCAAGCCCGTCAGCGGCTAGCCGTAACCCCAATTTCGACAGTAACTTATGGAAGGGCAGCAGGCGCGGTCGTAGGAGGTCGATAGGGGGGTGATGGACAATCGGGCGGAGATTCGCGGCGCGCAGGCCAAGTTCTACCGGTCGCCGCATGAGTTTTCCGCCTTCACGTTCGATCAGTTCCCGCAGCTCGACGAGCGGTTCTACGACGATACCGCGCACGCCCTCGAACAGATGGGATTCCGTCTGTTCCACGACATGCGCGACGTAACCGTGTCGGAGGCAACAGGCATTCCGCAGTGCGGTCGCGTGATGGGAGACTCCAGCGGCGTGGCGCGCGTCGTGATTTTTCATCTCGGTGTGACCGGGTGGAAGCGTTGGATCGCGCTCTTCCGCGGCGTGCCGCGCGACATCCGAGCGGTCCAGTTCATGACCGAGTTGGAAGACGCGCGCTTCATCATGACCAACAACGCGGCGCAGGCACTGGTCGGGGGGCCGTTCCCGGCGACATGGATACCGGAGAGGCAACCCAGCTCGATCGGCCTTGAGGAACTCTACGCGCGGCACATGGAGCGCGTGGACGAGTCGCTCGGCGTTCCTGTGAAAATCCAGCGCCCCGGTGATGCGTTCGCGTCCTATGACCGGCAGTGGCAGCAGGCGGCCGCCTTCTGGTCGAGCCACGTCGCAGGCTAACGCCGCTCTTCCATCCAGCGCCGCAGGCGTTTTTCGAATCCGGCGAGGTCGGTTCCCATGTGGGTTACCAGCGCGTCGTCGGTGCGTGCGCCGCTGCCGTACGCGGTGAGGAACTTCACGGTGTCCTTCGGCCGGCACTCGAGCATGTAGGAGGTGAGCGCGTAGCAGATGAGCAGGTCATCGGCCGAGAGCGTGTTGACGTCCTTGGTAACCAGCAGCCGCAGATCGGGCTTGGGGTTCTTGTCGAAAAGCTTGCGCGCCAGCTCGACCCAGTCCGCCTTCGCGAATTGCACGCCGCGCTCCTGCTCCTGCAGCGCGCGCCGATCCTGGCTGTAGCCGGTGCGCTTGGCCGAGGTGGTGAGGCGGGTGCCGGTGAGCAGGTAGTTGAAGTAGAGGCCGACGCCTTCGTAGATCCAGCCGCGGCTGTCGGTGATGCCGAAGCGCGTGCGCATGTAGACGCCGGTTGCCTGGCGGGCAACGATGTCGGCGCGCTGGATCGGGTCCTTGTTCCAGGTGATGAAGGCGTAGCTCTCCGGCACCCAACTTCCCGACAGCGCCATGGCGAACTCTCGATCGGCATCGGTATAGCCCGGATGCTTCTTGAGCGCCGCTTCGGCCGCCCGCTTGCCACCCGCGAGCAGATAGAAGTTGAGCACGACGCCGGTCTTGGTGTTGAGGCTCCCGAAGACCGCATCGAACAGGGGCCGCGCCGCGTCCGCCACGCGCACCGTTGCCTGCACTTCGGTCTGCGGGACGTTTCCAGCGCCGCGCCACGTGCGTCCTCTCCATGCTCCGGGAAACGGAACGCCGAACTTCCTGTCCTCGGCGTTCAGATCCTCGGCGCCCGGCTTGGGGGCGCGTTCGAGAGCCTGCTTGGCGGCCTGCTCGATTTCGCGGCGCCGCTCGGGCGCGGTCGTCGTCTCGATTAGCACCCACTTGTCGCCCACGCGCAACTCGCCGTTTTCGCGCCGCGCCGCGAAGCTGTCGGGCGCGACCAGCAGCAGATCTTCGAGGGCCTGCCCGCGGCGTGTGTCCTTGATCTTCTCGATCAGGTTGAGCACGTTGCGCGCGTGCAGTTCGGTCACGTCGCGCCAGCGCCCGGTCGCTTCTTCGGCGGCGGGACCCGGCCGGTCTGCGGGACGCGTGTACTTGCCGCGGCGCACCCAGGCGTCGCTCTTCTTGTCCCAGCGGTACTTGAGCGATCGGCGCGCGTTCTTGTGACCCGGTTCGAAGAGCAGCAGCGCCTCGTAGGCGCGGTCGCGCGATCCCTTGGCGCCGTTTTTCCCGCACCACTTGGCGTACGCGTCGATTTCACCTGCGACGCGCGTGCGTTCCTGGGCGTAGAGCGTGTCGAATTCGTCCGCCGCGAGGACGGCGGCGAGGAAGATGACGGCGAGCAGCGTGCGCACGCCGTCAGGATATCAGCGCCCTTCGAGCACGGTGGCGTGGATCACATCTCCCGGACCTGGACTGGCCAAGCCCGGGAGTTCGCGACTAGCAGGTCGTCTTGTCGGGCTTGTAGAGCGCGAACATCGTCCCGCACGGGTCGATGTGCGCCGACATGCGGCCGACGTTGGGAATGCTCATCGGCTCCATGACGGTCTTGCCGCCCAATTCGTTCACCTTGGCGGCCCACGTGTCGACGTCTTCGACGTGAACGTACGAGAGCCAAGAGGGCGTGTCGGCGCCCGGAGGCATGCCCATGATGCCTGCCTCGGGGGTCTCGCCGCGCATCTGCACGCGGTAGGTGCCCATTTCGCCCATGTCCATCTCTTGGGACTTCCAGCCGAAAAGTTCCGCGTAGTAGTTGGCGGCGGCGGCGGGATCCTTGGCCATCATCTCTTCCCAGACGAACTGACCAACCGGGTTGGGGCCCTCCGGCTCGGGACCGGGGTCGCCGGTCGCGCTTTGGTAGGGAGCGATAACCGCCCCCTGCGGATCAACGATCATTGAGAACTTGCCCACGTTGGGAATGTCCTGCGGCGGAACCGCGACCTGCCCGCCGCCGCTCTTCGCGCGCTCGCACGCCGCGTCGATGTCGTCCACCGCGACGTAGGCGACCCAGCGTGTCGGCACGTTGTCGTCGACGTTGACCTGGACGAATCCGCCAATGCCCGCTTCGCCGGCGTGGATCATCTTGTAGGGCGCGCCGCCGCCCATATCCACGTCCTTGATCTCCCACCCGAACAGCTTCGAGTAGAAGTCGACCGACTTGTCGATGTCGGTTGTCATGCAGTCGTGCCACACGACTCTTCCGTTGCTTTCCACGCCGCCCATAAGTTCCTCCGGAGCCGAAATAGGTTCTTCGAAGACCGGATTGTACGGCGGGTTTGCGCTACGTGAGGAACCCGCGGGAATCCGCTTGGTCCCAGTCGCGGGCGCGCATTTCCGCCCTCAGCTCCGATTCGGGGCGGATGCGCAGATTGGCCGTGATTCCGATCACCCCGGCCACTGCGCAGATCAAGCCGAGGATGTCCATGCGCTTGGATAGCAAGGTGAACCAGAGCGCGATTGCCGCGACAGTGCACGCCAGAGCGGCGCCGGGATAGGGGCGCAGGAGTTGGCTGACGCCGGCAATGCCGAGGCGAAGCAGAAGCAAGCCGTAGAGCAGGCTGGCCGCTTGCATGACCTCGGCCGTCCAGTCCACGAGAGCCAGACCGACCAGCCCCCCGATGACGCCGGGAACAAAGATCGCCAGGAACACCGACCAGAAACGGAAGCGCTCGAGGTCGCGCGCGTCCACGCCATAGAGATAGAGCCGCTGTCGGTTTCCGAACAGGCTCAGTGCGGGCGCCCAGATCAGCAGCGCCAGCAACGGGGCGCCGGAGTGGTCGGTCACCATCAGCAGGCCGACGAAGAACGCGATGAACTGCCAAAGCGCGCGGCCGAGCGCCTCCGGCCAAGCGAGCAGGCTGGCGATGTTCGTGCGCGGCCGCAGGCGCAACCGGAGTGTCGTCGCGGCCGCTGTCAGAACCCCGGGGCGTCGCACGTGCCGGTTCGGCAGTGTCGTGGGCGCGTGAATGGGCGTCGCCTCCGCAACGAGCGCGGCGCCCCAGATCTGTTCACGGATGCTCTCGTTGATTTCGTCGCAGACGGCGTGGGTGCGCGCGCCGCGTGCAATGCGCATGGCGCGCACGATCGGGATGAGCACGACGAGATAGAGGAGCGCATTGACCCAAGTGACGTGCAACTCGGCCAAGTAGACGACGACGAGCGGGCCGATCGGGTACTGCATCAACAGGCGGACGAGGCGCCAGTTCGCGGCTCCGGGCTTGCGCCGGTTCTGGTGGCCGAGCGCCGCGCCACTCACGACGATGGCGGGGTAGGCGAGCGCCAGCGCGAGCACCGGTCCGGGGGGAACCAGCGGTGCCGGGCACGCCATGACGACGAGTAGCCACGGAAGCGAACGGATCGCGCGGACGGCGATCAGGGCGCGCCGCGACGGAAAGCGCAGCGCATGGAAGGGCGTGAAAAAGGTCAGCGTTGCGCCGAGGTGCTCGAACTGGACGTAGAGGACGATCGTGAGGATGGCGTAGAAGATCCCAGCGGAGCCGAAGTCCCAACCGTACTTCCACGCCATGGGTGCGAACACGGCCGGGGCGACCCACCAGATCGCCTGATGGATCTCGCCGAAATAGTCCTCACCGCGCACCGCGTTGCGGTAGAGGTCGTCGAGTTTGCCGGCGCGTATGACTGCGGCGATCAATGGACCGCTCCGCGCTGCTGGTCACGCATGGCGTGCGCCAGGAAGATGTCTTCCAGGTTGATGTCTTCCACCTCGAGTTCGCCGTACCGGGCGCGCAGCGAAGTCGCGAGTTCCTGATCGAACCGCGACGTCACGGCGAAGAGCAGGGTGCCGTTGCGGTGGCACGATACGAGGCCGGGAATGTCCGCCTCGTTCGCGTCGGCGCGCAGTACGAGTCGCTTGGTGCGGGTCTTGAGGTCGTCGAGTTCGGCGACCTCGTCCATGGAACCCGACGTGATGATGCCCACGCGATCGACGACCCGCTCGACATCGTGGAGCACGTGCGAGGTGAAGAGCACGGTGCGCCCCTCCTCTTGCGCCGCCTCGAGCGCGGTATAGAGGAAGTCGCGGCGCACGCTCGCGTCGAGCCCGATGGTCGGGTCGTCGAGAATCAGCAAGTCCGGCTTTTGGGCCAGCACGAGCAGCAGTTCCGCGCGGCGCCGCTGGCCGAAGCTGAGTTGGTCGAGCGGTTTGTCGCCCGGAATGTCGAAACGCCTGCGCTCGCGCTTGGCGTAGTCCCAGTCCCAGTGGTCGAAAAAGCACGAGATGTATTTGAGCAGTGCGTCCACGCTCTGCGATCCGAACGGGAGCGGTTCCTCGGTTAGGTAGCCGATGCGTTGGCGCGTGCGGGAGCGGAGTTCGGGGGACGGCTCGCCGAACACTACGGACTCGCCGGAGTCGGGCTCGAGCAAGCCAAGGATGAGGCGAATCGCGGTCGTCTTGCCCGATCCGTTGGGCCCGATGAGGCCGAAGACGCTCTCTTGCGGAACCTCGAGGGTCAGATTGTTGACCGCGCGCGTTACCCCGAAGGAACGGCAGAGATTGTGGGTGGAGACGACGGGTTCGGTGTTCATGACTTCTTGCTCCGTTTACCGTCGCGCAACGCGGCGTCGAGTTCCGCGATGACGAGAGCGCGAATCTCCTTGGGGTC
>CBDURV010000108.1:0-9805 GCA_965369495.1 uncultured bacterium | reverse complement strand
GCGCACGCTCTCGATCGCTTCAAGCATCGCCTCGTACCCTACCGAAGCGGCACACGCAGCGAAAGGAGGGTGAGGGGTGCGGGGAGAGGGGCAGCACATTCGGTATGCTCTCCCGACATGTGGGCAGTGGTTGTCGCCGAGAGCGAGATCCCCGAGGAGATGCGCGAGCCTGTCGCCCAGGCGCTCTGCGAAGTTGTCGGCATGGTGCCCCTGGATGCGTTGGGCGTCGTCCGCAGGGCGCAGGGCGTGCTTCTGGACAACACCATCGAGTTCACAGCCCGCCGCGTCGCTGAAAAAGTCGGCGCGCTCGGACTGACCGTGGGCGTCGCCGAGCGGCCGGAATTGGGACGCCGCTGGCCCACGCGTTCCGCCACGCCGACCAAGTCCGGGCTCTATGCGAGCGCGGGCGGCCATGACCGCGAGCGGTTCGATTGGAGTTCCGTGCACGCACTGAGTCTCGTGCGGCACCAGGAGCAGAAAACCGTCGGCGGATCCGGACACAACCTCCGACCCGGCGGCATTCTCCCGATTGGAATCAGCGTTGCCGGCGCGTCGATGCAGACGATGACGCAGGCGCGGGCCGACATGCTCAGCCGCAACGCAACGATCACCGGGCACGAGACCTACGTGCTCGACATCTTCCTGCGCGACCCACTCCTGACGCTTCGCATCAACGCGCGCCAGTTCGACTACAGCTATCTCGCCGACAAGATGGCGCCGCGCTTCGAGGTCAACTTCCACATCCTCGTGAGTCACCTGCTGCAGGGCGCGTCGCACGCGGTGCGCTCGCCGTTGCTGGATCGCTTCGCCCGCGGCGACATGCTCGAAGCCGAGATGGTCACCGACTTGAAGGAGTTCGACCTCTACAACCGCTGGCTGCTGCTGGCGGCGGCCGCGTTCCGCTAGACCGGCTGTGCGACCGGCGTCTCGGGGACCGCTTCATCGGACATCGTGTTCGCGGTCACGACGACGCGGCGCTGGCGGAAACGCTTGCCGCGCGCGATGAACGGCATCTCGATGAAACGATAGCTGAGCGGCACTACGACGAAAAGCAGAGCAAGACCGGCCCAGATCGGGAGCGGCCAGACGTGACCGGGAATGCGCGCCGTCCGCGATGTGATCAACACTCCCTGGTACATGTAGATCCCGTACGACACCGCGCCGAGGTAGCGCAGCGGGCGCACGTCAAGCAGGCGCACCACGACGCTCGTCTGGTTGTGGTAGATCCAGCCGACGAGCAACGCGCAGGCGAGCCCGTGGAAGTACCCGGGCAGTACGCCCACGGAAAGGAACGGGACGTAGGGATTTGCCCAGAGCACGACGCTCAGGAGCAGCGCGCCCTTCGATCGAAGGTAGGGGGCGGCCCGGTCACGGAATGCCTCTTCGCAGCTGAGCATTGCCACGACGCAGCCCATCAGGATGGTCATGCCCGCGAAACAGCTCCAGTAGGAGAGCACGTAGAAGCGGTTCGTCATGGCGCCGAACAGCGATTGCACGAAGATTGCGAGAAGGCAAATCAAGACGCTCGCCTGAACCAGTCCGCGCTTGCGCAGCGGATAGAAGAGGCAGAAGACCACCGGCCAGATCAGATAGAAGTGCTCCTCCACGGCAAGCGACCACGTGTGCACCAACTGCGCGCCCATATCGTCGCGCAACATGAAGTTGTAGGCATAGGTCGCCGCGTAGATGAGTTCCTTGCCGCTCGCGCCATAGCCGAGCACGGCGCGCAGCACGCCGACAATGCCGAGACAGATCAGGTAAATCGGCAGGATCCGGAAGGCGCGCCGCGCATAGAAGTCGCGGATGGAGACGCGCCCGAATTCGCGACGCTCTCGGATGAGCAGGGCCGTGATGAGAAAGCCGCTGAGGGCGAAGAAAAGGTGGACCGCACGGAACCCGCCGATCATTTGCCCCAACCGGGGGTCGATACGTCCAGTCAGCAGATGGAGATGCGAGCAGACGACGGCCATCGCAGCAAGCGCCCGCACGCCGTCGAAACCCGCGATCCGCCGCATGCGATCCTATCGGCACGGAATGAGACAGACCTAAGACCCCATCGGCGTGAGGGAGTACGGTTCCATGTGACCTATTGAAGGCGATGAACGGGGGCCTCGTTTGGCGACTGTCGCGCGGTCGGGCGCGCCGCGTGAACCTGGCGGACGAGCTTCGACGGATTACTCCCGCCTCCGAATCCCACCCGAATCCGCGGCGGCGGAGTACTCCCCGGCGAGTTCCTCCCACTGCTTGCGAGCCGCGCCGTTGCCCACGTAATCCATCATGCGCGTGCAGACCTCATGGACACAGCGAGCCTCGTCGGCCGAGAGCTGATCCGGGTCGCGTTTCCGCAACCTATAGAACTTCGAATCGCGGGGATCGTGCACCGGCCCACTCTACGCCGTTTCGAGAAAGCGGCGCACTTCGCGCGGGCTGCGCAGGATCGCGATCGTGCGGCCGCTACGGTAGCGCTCAATTCGTTCGAGAATGTTCGGGCGCGTGTCGCGCGGAAAGCGCCACAGCCAGCGCAGGAATTCCGGCGAGACGCGATCCGGACAACCCTCCGCGATGTCGGGGCGACTGTTTTTTTCGATGACGCCACGTCCGCCGGAGCACCCGCGGAATGCAGCGCCAGCGCGGGAAGTCGAGAAAGACGATCACGTCGGCGCGCGCGAGACGAATCTCCATCGTGCGACCGTAGTTGCCGTCGCTGATCCAGGTGTCTTCGTCGGCCAGCCTTTGAACAGTGCGCACCCATTCGTCGGGTGCCGGCTCGATCCAGCCGGCGCTCCAAAAGTGGCGATCGAGGTGTACGACCGGCAGCCCGCTCCGCTCGCCCAGCAGGCGGGCGAGCGTGGACTTACCGGCGCCGCCGCTCCCGATGATCGCCACCCTGCGCATCGCGCCTAGTCGGAGGCCGCCGCCACGTTCGGCTTGACGACCACGCGCCACGTCACGCGCTCCTTGAGCAGGTGCTTACTGTCCTTCAACACCCACCGCGTCGTGTCCTCGACCTGGCAGGTGATGCGCCACGCGCCGACGCCCAGCTTCGAAAGCGGAAACACGCTCTTGGGCGGTTTGCGCTTTCGGCCCCGGCCCGAGGCCTTGGTCTGCTTGGCCCACTTGACCTGTTGGCCGGACGGCGGGCTGTTGTAGATGCTTCGATCCGCGCGATCGCGGTTGCCCCCAAACGCGAACATCGGGTCGGGCGGCGGCGCCTCGCTCTCATCGCCGCCATCCGACGGTTCGAACGGATCGACATCGAGCGGGTCCGCGCCGTCGTCCCCTTCGCGCTTCGTGACCACCCAGTCCGCAACGTGCCAACTCACCTTGAGGCGGTGCTTGTAGGGATCCATGGGAACGACGGTGATGAACTGCTCGTCGCCTTCCGTGATCTCGATCCGCTTCGACGCCGTCGGCAGCGCCTGGTCGATCGGGTTGATGTGCTCGTAGATGACAAGGATCGTCTGCTCGCGGCAGACGGGACAGAACGCGTTGTTGCCGGCCGCGTTCATGGCGCAGGAGCGCGCCGGCCGCCAGACGCCCTTCCTGAACGTGGCGCCGCCCTCGTAGATCCCAACGCCCTTGGCGCGGCGCTTCAGGAAGTGCGCCCACGGCACCTCGCTCTTCTTCGGTTCCTCCGTGCTGAGGAATACGTTGGCGGCACGAATCCACTTCCCGTACGCGCCGCGCGGAGCGCCGGGATTGTTGGCGTACTCGTCCAGCAACCGCGAAAACGCATGGCCGAACTCATGCGTCGTGACCGACTTGTCCGGACGCCCGACGTTGGCGATGCCGCCGCCGCCCATGCCCAGCCGCCCGAACTGCGCGAACGCGATCACGTAGCGATCGTCGCCCACACCGGGCACGTCCTTCTGAGCGATCTCGAGCCACTTGTAGACGAGTCGGCGCGACATCATCACTTGGCCCTGCGGCCCCATCGCCTTCGCATCGAGCGCGGTCGAGAAGTCGGTCTTTTTCTGGCGGCTCTTGGAGCGGTGCCGGTTCTTCTCGCGAATCTTCTGGAGCTGTTCCGGCGTCAGCTTCGGATCGACGCCCTCCTCGAGCGACGCGAGGCGCACGAAGTAGATATTGAAATAGCTGCGGTACTCGGAGAACGACTTCTCGTTCCACAGCACCTTGACGACTTCGTCTGCCCACTTGCGCTGCTTGCGCTGCAGGCCCGACTCGATCGTGAAGCCGTCGCCCATCACCGCCACGTCGATGCGCCGCGCCGAGGGGCCGCCGCGCCAGAGCACTTCGGTTCCGAGATAGCAGTTGTCGTCGGAGCGCACCATCGCGTCCACGACATGAACCGACTCGGGGTGCTTGTTCACGAACCGGCGCAGCGCCCGTTGACCCGCCGACCACTTCTTGCGCTCGATGAGCCGCAGTGCAGCCTTGTACTCGGCGTCCGCCGCGTCCTCGGCGCAAAGCCACGCCGTCAATAGAAGTACGATTCCCACTACCCGTCCCATGTGTCCTCGGCGGTCATTGTAGGGGCAGGACGAGTCGGGGCTTAGCCGACCGGGCCCAGCAGGATCGTCCCGCCCGCCTTCTCATAGGTGCGAGCGGCCTTCTCGCTGCCGGCGCGTGCCGCTGCGAGCAGCGCCGCGAACTCCGCCGTTCCGCGGACCGGTTCGAGCCACGGGTCCGTTTCGAGCGCCTGCCAACAGTGGAAGCCGCGCGCCACTATCTCGTTCAGTCGGAAGAGCCCACGCTCTCCTTCGCCGACGTGAACCAGATTGCGGGACTCGAAGTAGAGCCCCTCCGGATCGTGGAAGGTCGATCCGAAGACACGGCGTGTGGCGGCCACGCATGCCTTGCGGTCGCCCTCGATGGCGGCGCGCGTGCTCGTGAACATCGCGCGCTCGATGCGGTGGGGCGAGCGCTGCTCCAACTCGCGACACTTGGCAACCGCCTCGTCCGCGCGCCCCAGCAGCGGCAGCGCGTGAAAGTGGTTCCAGCTCAGGTCTTCGTCGTCCGAGCCGATCGCCGCCGCATAGTCGCCGCGCATCCAGTGCGTATAGGCGATGCTCGTGGGAATGCCGGGATCGAGGCGGCGCGCGTGCCGATCCGCCTCGACCGAGGCATCCAGCAGACCGCAGAAACGGCAAGCGACCACAAGCCCCGAGAAGAGTTCCGGATTGTCGGGTGTGCGTCGCGTCTGCCCCAGCAGGCGGACCATTGCGTCGTGCGATCGGCCCAGTTCCTCGATCTCGTAGTAGGCGAAGAGGTTGTGCGCGAGCGCGAGATCGGGGCTCAGTTCCAGCGAGCGACGAAACGCCTTTTCCGACTCATCGAGCAGCGCGAGACCGTCCCCGTGGCCGTACTTGGCCATCACCCGGGACACCCGCCCGAGCCGTGCCCACGCGGGCGCGAATGCGGGGTCCTCCTCGACGGCGGAATGGTAGAGGCGTCGCGCGTCCCCCAGCTTGGCGAAGTTGTAGCCCATCTGGTTGGCGCGCAGGAAGAACTCGTACGCCTTGGGACTGGCGGGCTTCTCGGAGGCAACCGGAGTGCGCCGTGGCGAGACGACCCCGCGCGTAAAGGACTCGGAGATGTGCCGCGACAACTCGTCCTGCAGCGTGAAGAGGTCTCCGACCGATGCCTCGAGCGTCTCCGACCAAACGACTGCGCCGTCGGGCACCGACATGAGTTGCGCGGTCACACGCAGCCTGTCCCCCGCGCGCTGGACCGTTCCGGTCAAGGCGTGTTGCACACCCGTCTCGGTGGCGATGCGCTCCGGGTCGAATTCGCCCGACGCGTACTTCTCGCCGACGTGACTCGACTTGAGCACCATGCCCTCGATCGAGCCCAACGATGTCGTCAATGCGTCCGCCAACCCCATCGGCAGAAAATCCAGATCGGCGTCGCGCACGAGCAGGCGAAACGGGATCACGAGCATGCGACGCAAGCGCAGCGCGCCGGGCGATTCGTTGCCGTCCACCAGCGCGAGCGCACGCTCGAGTTCGCCTCCGAACTCGGCGGCGTCGGACGGGCGATCCTCCGGCCGCTTTGCCAACGCCGCCTGGATCGCGCGGTCGGCGGCCTCGATCGCGGGGCCACCGGTCAACGTCGGCGCCGGTTCCTGCAACACGGCGTGCAGCAACTCCATCGGCGACGCGCCCTGAAACGCCGGTTGCCCGGAGATCATCTCGATCATCAATGCCCCGAGCGCGAACAGATCGGCGCGCGGGCCGACCTCGTCACCCGACCACGACTCCGGCGCCATGAACCCCGGCGTGCCGACGAAGACGCCGGTCCGCGTAAGCCTCTCCTCCGCATCGACGCCCCCCACCGGCAACGCGAGCCCGAAGTCGAGCAGCTTGGGCCCGTGCGGCGTAAGGAAGACGTTGGAGGGCTTGAGGTCGCGATGCACGACTCCCGTCCGGTGCAGCGCATCGAGGGCGGCGGCGATCGCGATACCGACTTCCAGAGCCTCCGCCGGCGGGAGCGGGCCGCGCGCCAGGCGATCGGAAAGCGCCTCGCCTTCGAGCAGTTCCATGGCGAGGAACAGCTCCCCGTCCGACTCGCCGAACTCGAAGATCTGGCAGATATTCGGGTGGCTGACGGCGCTGGCCGCGCGCGCCTCGCGCCACATGCGTCGGCGCGTCGTTTCATCCACCAGATTGGCGTGAATCGTCTTCAGCGCAACACGCCGCTCCAGTCGCGCGTCTTCCGCTTCATAGACCACCCCCATGCCGCCCTCGCCGAGCTTTTTGAGGACGAAGTAGCGCCCGATTCGTCGCATCGCGGGCCATTTCACGCGACACCTGCGCGGATTGCCAGCGCGGCGTCGCGGGAAAAAGGTCAATCGCCGCGCGCGAACGCTGACAGGATGCGTTCAAGAGACTGAAAGCGCGGCGCACTCCGCTAGGTGTTGGTCGATCTCCGGCACTGGAGTGCGCCGTCGTTATCTCCCGAAGTCACAGCCCGCGACATGGTCGTTGACGATGCCCGTGGCCTGCATGTAGGCGTAGACGATGGTCGGTCCGACAAAGCGGAAACCGCGCCGCTTGAGGTCCTTGCTGATGCGCTTGGAAAGATCCGTCTGCGCCGGCAGGTCGCCGAGACTCTCGAAGCGGTTGACGATCGGCTTGCCGTCTACGAATGCCCAGATGTAGGCGTCGAACGAGCCTTCCGCCGCCCGCAGCGCCAACGTCGCGCGTGCGTTGTCGATGGTCGATTCGATCTTCATGCGATTACGCACGATACTCGCGTCCGCCATCAGTCGCTCGACGTCGCCCTTGTCGAACCGCGCCACGCGTTCGGCGTCAAACCCCTCGAAAAGACGCCGGTAGCCCTCGCGCTTGTTGAGGATCGTGCGCCAACTCAGGCCCGCCTGCGCCCCCTCCAGCGTGATCATCTCGAAGTGCCGCCGATCGTCGTGCAGCGGCACCCCCCACTCGGTGTCGTGGTAGGCCTGCATCAGCGGATCGTCGCCCGCCCATTCGCATCGATTCATCGATTCTGTTTCCTGCAAGTTCATTGCCGCGCCATTTTTGAAGCGCGGTTACCGTGGTGGGCATCGAGATGAGAGGGCAGCAAGTCCAGCCGGATTCGCGACCGGTGGGAACGGAGACGCCGAAGCGCGTAACGAGGCTGCTGCATGGGCTTCCGATGACGCGTCCGCAACGCGGCTGGAGCGGCCCCGACATCGGCGTGCGCCGAGTGTATCGTGCGCCCGCCCCGCCCGACCCGGAGATCCTGCTCCGCCAGACGGTTCAGCCGCGGCGATAGCTATTCGGCGCGCAGCAACTTGGGCGTGCCGACGACGACTCCGTTGCGCGTGCTCTTCGACACGTCCGGGAACTTCCCGTTGACGGTTCCATCGAAGCGCAGCATGAGCCTTGTGCGCTCATCGACCTTGAAGAAACGCACGGGGCTGAATGCGCGCGCGTAGCGGACGCCCTCCGAGAGGCGCAATTCGTCGATTCGGCCGACGAACCCCGCTTCGACTCCCCCGCCTTCCGTCACGGCGGCGGCGCCGATGAGCAGATCGACCGTGCCGGGCGTGATCGCCTCGAGCGCATCGAGCGTGCCCTGCTGTCGGCCATCCAGATAGAAGCGCAGCTTCTTGTTGTCGTGAATCAGCGCGTAGTGGTGCCAACCGATCGGGTCGCGCAGCTTTTTCGCGACGATCGTCGTAAGCCCGGAGTTGGCAAGATCGACAAGCACGTGGGGCAGCGCCTCGTCGCCACTCGACCAGACGATCTGGTACGCGCGCTCAACGCCGCGGCTGACCATGACGGCGGGATCGACCGCCGGTGCGCCGCGCGCCCAGAACTCCAGCGTGAAGTCGCGCAGTCGCGCGAGCAGCGGCACGCGCACCGCACTCTTGCCGTCGAGCAGCAGCACCTTGTTGACGACGCGGAGTTCCAGCTTCGCCTTGCGCACGTTGCCGGCGACATCGCGCGCCACGACGTGCAGGTGCGTGCGCCCCTCCTCGAGGAAGTCCGAAAACACCGCGCGCTTGCCAACGTTTTCCTGCGTCTGCGAGAGGCAGGTAATGGACGCGAGATCCTCATCCGCCACGATGGTCACCTTCTGGAGACCGATACCGCGCTCCAGCGGCCCATCCACCTTGAGGGTAGGCGGCGTGCGGTCCACGCGCACCCTGCGACTCCAGCGCGTCGTGTTGCCGTACGGATCCACCGCGCGCACGCGAAACTCCGTGTCGCCCTCGCGCAGCGTCCGCTCGATGCGGCCCGCCTCGATGCGCTTGTCGTTGAAGAAGAGTTGGTGGTTCGACTCGATGTCGAAGGCCGCCTTGCTGTCGCGCGTCACCTCGCCGACGCGCGTTCTTACGCTAAGACGCGGCGTCGCGCGGTGGCCGGCAAGGCCCACGCGCACGATCGTCTCGTTGCCCGCCTCGTCGCGCACGCTCAATTCCACGTTCCGCTCCCCCTCATGAGGCGGGAGGTGCCAGATGCCGTCCTTCACGAAGCCCTCGCTGGGAACGAACTCCATCTTCGTCTTGTCCTTGGCGGAAAACGGCAGGGCGACTGCACGCGCGTCCATTTCGCGCGTTCCATACAGCACGCGCCCCAGCCGGTCCCGGCGCGCCCAGTCGATTTCGACCTGCGGCGCGTCCCGGTCGATGATCGCATTCACGCTCGCCTTCTGGACCACTCCCGTCGGCCCAGTTGCCACCAGGGTGACGACGCGATCCTCGGCGACCTCGAGTTCGACCGCAAACCGGCCGTCGTCGGCCACTTCGACATCCTTCCCATCGACCAGCAGCTCCGCGCCCGCGCTCGCGCGCCCGCGAATCGAAACGGAAGCGCCGCGCGTGACGAAGCGCATGCGTTCCATCACGATTTCCGGCGCGCGATCGTCAATGGTGATGGTCACGCTCTCTTCGACGCGATTGCCCGCCTCGTCCTCGGCAATGATGACGATCTCGTGGCGCCCGTTGTTGAGCGAGAGCGTCGCCGTGGCGACACCGTCGGTCACGCGCGCACGGCGTCCGTGAATGGTCACCTCGGCGGGCGCATGGGCATCTTTCAGCCGGACCTGCACGCGCACCGAGCCGTCGCGCAGCATCGCGCCGTCGTGCGGTTCGACAACGGTGAGCGCGGGTGCGGTGCGATCGATGGCGATGCGCAGCGATCCTTGCCGACGGTTGCCTGCGCGGTGACACTTTGGTCGATGGCGACCGCGCCGATCTGTCCGTTGATGTTGCTGACCGTAAACGGTGCGGCGGTCGCACCAATGAACAGCGAATCGGCTTGGTAGGTGGCCGAGACACGGTAGGTGCCGTCGGGCAGATCGGTGAACGTCCAGATCGCCCGTTCGCCCGTGTTGT
>CBDURV010000107.1:0-9811 GCA_965369495.1 uncultured bacterium | reverse complement strand
TTGCCACGCTCGTCGTGAACCAGCTGCGCGGCACGTTCAAGTGCTGCGCGGTCAAAGCACCCGGCTTCGGCGATCGTCGCAAGGCGATGCTCGAGGACATTTCGACCGTGACCGGCGCCAACGCCATCATGGAAGCGCTCGGCACGGAGCTGAAGAACGTCACCATCGACGATCTCGGCACCTGCAAGAAGATCATCATCGACAAGGATGCCACCACGCTCATCGAAGGTGCGGGCACCCACGACGCGATCAAGGCTCGCATTGCCCAGATCCGTCGCGAGATCGAAGACACCTCGTCCGACTACGACCGCGAGAAGCTCCAGGAGCGCCTCGCGAAGCTGTCGGGGGGCGTCGCGCAGATCAACGTCGGCGCGGCCACCGAGATCGAGATGAAGGAAAAGAAGGCACGCGTCGAGGATGCGCTGCACGCCACGCGTGCGGCCGTCGAAGAAGGCGTGCTGGCGGGCGGCGGCACCGCGTTGGTCCGTGCGATGGAGATGGTCGAGGCGCTCAGCCACGAGGACGAGGACCAGAACATCGGCATCGGCATCGTGCGCCGCGCGCTCGAGGCGCCCATCCGCATGATCGCCCAGAACGCCGGCGTGGACGGTTCCATCGTGCTGCAGAAGGTGCGCGAGAGCGATGGCGGCTTCGGCTACAACGCGCTCACGGCCAAGTACGAGGACCTCGTCGAGTCGGGCGTCATCGATCCGACCAAGGTGGTCCGCAGCGCGGTCGAGAACGCCGCATCTGTTGCGAGCCTGCTACTCACGACCGAAGCCATGGTCGCCGACATCCCGGAGCCCAAGGGCGCCGGTGGTGGTGGTGCAGGCATGCCCGATATGGGCGGCATGGGTGGCATGGGCGGAATGGGTGGTATGGGTGGTATGGGAGGCATGGGCGGGATGATGTAGTCCCGGCCGTGTTGCCGGTTCAACGGCTGACGCCGTTGCAGGGTGGCCGGTTCAACAGCTGACGCCGTTGAGACGGTGTTGCTGACCGAACCTGTTACTCAGAGGGGCTCGCGCTTTGGCGCGGGCCCCTTTTTTCGTGGGGTCGCTCTGCGCAACGCTCGCGCGGGGAGCTGCTGGCGAGCGTTGGGCAGAGTCACGCAGTGTTGCCGGGAAAAACGTCGCCCGTGGCACTCGATATCGGGAAATCAATACGGTTCCGGGTTTGTTTGTCCGAGATTCGCGGGGATTCTCACCCACGAGTTTCGAACAGTTTGACCCGGAACCGTGTTAGCAGCGAGGTCACTCGGTGCTTCAGGGGTTCCCCGCGCCCCTCCCGTTTCCCGCAGAGAATGCGAGCCGCATCTTTGGCAGGGGGCACCGGTCTGTTTGGGTGCGAGTGCCCTTCCTAGGCGCCGGCCTTCAGCGCCACCGCCGCCGCGGCCAGCGACCGGTCGTTGGTCCAGAGCTTGCCGCCGGAGAGCAGCGTCGAGGCGAGGAGATGTACGTCCACACAGCCGAGTCCCGTCCCGGCCAGGTGTCGCTCGGACACAAGGGTGAGCACTTCGTCGTGGGACGCGAGTTGGGCTGCCGGAAGGGCCGTCATCAGCGAGAGAATCTCCGCTCGGTTGCGCAGGTTGCCACACGCCAGCTCGCCGATGACGAATGGATGGCAAAGTACGCTTCCCTCGTCGAGCAGTGTCGAGAGTCGGTTGTCCCCGTGGCGCAGATGGTGGATCCAGATCGACGTGTCCGCGAGGATCACGATGTTCCCGTGCGGCGCCGCTTGGTGCGCTCGAGCTTCTTTTCGGTCCCGGCGAGGGAGGCGAGACGGCGCGCGCTTTCGAGCGCGATGAGCGCCTCCAGGCCACGGCGGACCAATGCCGTTTTTTCATCAATCCCCGTGAGTTCCGACGCCCTCTCGATCAGCGTGTCGTCGATGTTTAGCGTGGTACGCATATGCATATATATGCACGAAATATGCATATCGTCAAGTCGGGGCCGGAGCCACTTTCGAACTGAACCCGAACTGCGTGCGCCACGGAATTGATGCAACCGCTTCAATCGCAACAGCTTGTGAGTGCCCGATGCGCCCGCGCTGGCGCGTTTGCCCGATTGCCGAGCGCCGCCCAATAAGACGACTCGAGAGTCTCGTCGATGTTGCGACGATGGGCGGCATGTTCTGCCACAGCGCCCAGTTTTTCATTCGCTCGTCAAACTGTCCGGCGCTAACTCGTCAATTCGTCCGCCGCGCTTCCGCGCGGAGTTCCCCGCGCCCCTCCCCATACCGACGCCAAAACCGAACCCTGCTCTGAGCGACCTGCGCGCAGCCGTCTACCGAACGCTCTTTCAGGACGGTACACAGCCGCCGGCTGATTTTTCCTATTCTCTCGCGCGTCGCCTATGACCTCAGGAGCAAGCAATCGATGACCGGTCCGGCTGAGTTCAAGAAGAACGGATTCTGCGTCCACAAACCGCTGTTCGACGCATCGGACCTGTCCGAGATCCAACGGGTGCTCCGCGCGAGCGCGCCACACGAGCCCTGCTTGTGGCCGAAGGACATTGCGGCCAGCGACGCGAACGTCCTCAACGTCGCGACGCACCCGGCGATCGTTCGACACCTGCAACCACTGCTGGGGCATGACATCGTTCTTTGGGGCGCCTCTTTCCTGGAACGCACGCCGGGCCAGGTGCATCTGTGGCACACCGACTTGGAGTCGTCGCGGCCGGAAGGGGGCTTCGTCTCCGTCTGGATCGGACTGGAGGGAACGAATCAGGCCTCTTCGCTGAAGCTGGTGCTCGGCTCGCACACATTAGGCAAGGCGCTGCAGGAGGTTACCGCGGAGCGGGGCGTGGCGCGCGACTCCGTCGGTGACGACGATGTGTCCGCGTGGGCGCGCGCGTGCGGTGTCGAAACGGGGGAGGTAGTGCAGCCGGATGTGACCGTCGGGGACGCCATCTTCTTTGACGGGCGCCTCTGGCACGGTTCGGCCAATAGCAATCCCGACACGACGCGGCACGCACTCCTGCTCCAGTACGCGGCCGCCCACGCACCGGCGCGGATCCCGGATTTCTCCGGCGAAGAGGCGTGGCCCTTCCGCTTCTTGGAGGTTCCCAGGCCGGCCTGCATCACGGTCGCGGGCGAACCCGACCCGCGCGTCAACAGCCTCGTCGAACTGCCGCCCGTGCTCGATGCATCGCTGGCGCGACTTGGCTCATCCGTTCACACGATCAACGCGGAGTTGCCGGTGTCGCCCGGCGAGCACATGCGTTCGGAGCACTTCCTGGACGGCTGGTCCGGCAATCTGCAGCGCATGCGCTCGCACTATTCGGTGCTGGCGCCCGGCAAGACTCCGCACGCGCCGCATTCGCACATTGATGAGGAGTTGCTGATCGTAGTGCAGGGCGAGGGCACCCTGCGCTACGACGACGGCGACGGGACGATTCGCGATCACCGCGTCGCACCCGGAGACGGCGTCTACTATCCCGCCTTCCAGCGTCACACGATCCACAACCACGGCGACCTGCCGCTGGTGTATGTGATGCTCAAGTGGATGGCCGCCCGGAGCGGGGCGAAGCAACCGCTGGGGGTGCAGCGGTTCTGCGTGCCGCCGCTCGACGCCGCCGACCTGCCGGAACGCGGCTACTCCAATCGCGAGTGCTTCACCGGCGCCACGCATCATCTCCAGAAGCTGCACGCGCATGTCAGCACGCTGCTGCCGGACGGCGGCTATGACGCTCACGAGGATGAGCACGACATCGCGTTGCTCATCCTGGAGGGCCGGGTCGAGACGCTGGGCCGAACTGCAGGCGCCGGGGAACTCGTCTGGTGCGCGTCCGGGGAGACGCACGGAATGCACAACCCCGGCCCGGACCCGGCGCGCTACATCGTGTTCGAGTTCCACGGAGCCGGCTGCTCCGGCGACTACACCGCCTACCGCAAACCCGACACGCCGCGCACGTTGCTCAAGCAGCGCAGCACCGCGCGCATCGTCAAGAATTTCCGGCGCATGCTCGGACTGCGCCGATAGGCTGGAGCCGGGGCTGCCCACCATGTTGTTGCTGCGAACGCTTGCCGTGCTCACTCTGCCGTTCCTGGGCATCGCTCCCTCGGTTTTTGCCGGGGAGCAGAGCGTTCCGGTTCGCGTGCGCGTCGTGCGCTTCGACGGCACGCCGGTCGTGGACGCGCGTGTCAAGGTGCGGCGGCGCAGCGTGCGCGAGCGCTATGGCTCGGGGTGGCCGGGCACCGGTGCGCCGACGATCGAGGCGTGGTGGAAGGCCAAGCGTTCCGTGATCGACGCGCCCGTGGTCGCCGAGGCCACCACCAACAAGAGCGGATGGGCGCAGTTCGACGATCTGCCCGCCGGCGCGTTCGACGTGACGGCACACGTTGCGGACCTCGCCGTCCGTGGCGCGCAGGTGCTGGTGCCGCCGGTCGAAGGCGTTGCCGCGCCGACGATCCTGCTCGACGCGGGCCACACCATAAAAGGCCGCGTCGCCCGTCCGAACGGCACCGCCATCGCCGGTGCGCTGGTGGTGGCGACGTTCGCCTCCGCCGGCATGGCGCGGTGGGACGACTTCGAGCGCTCGCTTGCCGCGGTCGCCGACGCGAACGGTCGCTTCGAGATCCACGGCGTTCCCGATGGAGCGATGAGTCTGAAGGCGTGCCCGCCGAACACATGGTTTGCCCGCGACCATACGTTGCGCGTTCCGCACAGCGAGCCGGTCGAGATTGTCCTTCCCGTCCGTTCGCTGCGTGCGGTGATCCGCGATTCGCGCACCGGCCAAGCCGTTCCGGATGCCACGGTGTTCTTCGCGACGTCGGGTTTCCACATGTCGAACACCCTCGTTCGCCTCACCACGGATCGCGAGGGCCGCGTGCACGCCGATGTCCCGACTCGCTTCCTTGGCCGCGGGGAGATCTTGGCACCCGGTTACCGCCTGCCGTTGTTGCTTGGCGCAGGCAAAGACAATCCGCCCGAACTCGAGAGCGGCAAACTGATCGAGATGCTCGCACAACCCTCGGCGCCCCTGCGCGGCCATGTGCGCGATCGCGCAGGCGGGGTCGCGAATGCGACTGTGACCGCGACGTGGCTGACCGGATTCGATACGGAATCCGCTTCCACGGTCACGAAGGCCGACGGCAGCTTCGCCCTCACGGCGCGTCCGGGTCTGGTTCATCTCGTCGCACGTCGTCCGGGCGAAGCTACTGGAGAGGACAACGATCTCGATGTGCTGCTCGCCGTAGGCAAGGAAGGGGTGCGGGGACTGGTGGATGTGCCGCAGGCGGGGCGCGAGGGGCTACGGATCGCGTTGCCCCGTCGCGCACCGGCCGGCCGCGTGACCGGGCGCGTGGTGACCGATGCAGGCGTGCCGGTCTCCACGACGGTTCGGCTTATCGGCGCGAAGAACACACAGTCGAAGCGTACCGACGCGTTTGGCAGGTTCGTGATCGAGGGTGTCGATCCGGGCGACGTGCGCCTGCAGGTGCGACCGATTCGCGGCAAGACGATCACACGCGGCCCGATTTCCGTACACGCCGGCGAGACATCGGTCGTTGCCGATTGGATTGTGCCTGCGTCGTTTACGGGTCGCAGCGGAAAGCCGGTGCAGGGCCGCCTTGCTCCCGGGAGCCCCACCGGAGTCTATGTCGTGGACTTCGGCTCCGGACGCCGCTATCCGGTGGCGAAGGATCGAACGTTCGCGATCCCCGCGTGCGGAACGGAGATCGAGGTTGTCGGGTCCGATGGATGGGGTCTCTGGGTCAAAGCCAAGCCGGTACTCGGCAAGCTCATCTTGTCGCGCCCGGAGTTCGCGGTCTTCCGTGTCCTCGCGTCGGAGGATGGACCCGCCTTGCCCGATGCGACTGTGCAGCTCGAGTACAAGGTGACCGGCCCGGTCCTCTGCGGAAATTTCGAGATTCCGACGAGCCTGCGCAGTTGGCGCGCGGATGAAACGGGATCCTTCCGTATCCCGCTGCCGCACGTGGGCGAGTGGATTCTGCGTGTGCGCGCCGCGGGTCGGTCGGGCCGCGACATTTCCGCGAGCGCGGTCGGAGAGACTGTCGTGCTTGGGCTTCCCGCGTCGCTGGCGGGCCAAGTGCGATTCGACGATGACACGCCGGTCGCCGGCTTGCGCGTCCTAGTCAGCACCAAGTTCCAATCGGACGCTCCGCGAGCCGAGTACGAGACGCGCACGGATGCCGACGGGCGATTCGCGCTCAAGGGGCTCGCGCCGGACAAGCACATGGTCGTCATCGAGTCCGCACCCGGTTCCGCATCCATTGTTCCGTGGCGCCGCGGCCGCATCGATGCGCCCAACAAATCGCTGGTCTGTGTCGTGAAGCGCGCGCCGTCGATAACGGGCCGCGTCCTGGACGTGCGCGGGCGTCCTGTGACACGCTGCGAGGTAACGAGCGAACCGGACGGCATCCGAATGCAGACCGACGCGCAGGGTTTGTTCCGGCTGGCGGGGACGACGGCGGGCCGCAAGTACAAGCTGGAGGTCTGGTCGCTCGAGCTTGCATGCGTCGTTGCGCGCGCCGACGCCGTTTTGTCTGGCGCCAAAGACATCGTCGTGCGCGCGGACCGGGGGTATCGGATCACCGGCCGCCTGCTCGACGGCGCGGGCCGGCCACGCGCCGGTTGGGTGGTCGGATCGTACGGCGAACAGTACGGGGACATGCGTCGCACGCGAACCGACGCCGCCGGGAAGTTCGTGATCGACGAGGTCCCGGGCGGCGAATGGACCCTGAAAATCGGACGCTACGGCCATCACAAAGCCGACGCGGGCGGCGAGAACGTCCGCGCCGGGGCCAAGGGCGTCACGCTGGTCATGAAATAGGGACGCAACGGCGCTCATTTGACTGGACGGGTCTTGCAGAATAGAAATCGTGTTCTATTCTGCAAGCATGATCACGCGACAGGTGCAGAGCCTCGTCGAGCAGCGTCTCTTGGACTATCCGGCCGTGGCGCTGGTCGGCCCCCGGCAGTGCGGCAAGACCACGCTGGCCAAAACGGTCGGTGGGCACTACTTCGATCTGGAGCAGGAGCCCGATCAGCTGCGCCTTGACCTCGCGTGGGACGACCTCGTGGCGGGCGACGAGCTTGTGATCCTCGATGAGGCGCAATCGTGGCCGGAGGTCTTCGACCGATTGCGCGGCGCCATCGATCGGGACCGCAAGCGGATGGGGCGGTTTCTGCTGCTCGGTTCCGTGTCGCCGACGCTCATGACGCAGGTGTCGGAGTCGCTGGCCGGACGACTATCACTCATCGAGCTAACCCCGCTGCTCCTGACCGAGCTCAAGTCGGAGGCGTCCCGCAAGCGGCGATGGTTGTGCGGCGGATATCCCGACGGCGGTGTCTTGCGGCCGCGCGCATTCCCCCAATGGCCGATCGACTACCTGAAGCTTCTGGCGCAACGCGACCTTCCTTCGTGGGGGCTCCCCGCCAAGCCACGCGTGACCGACCGGCTCGTCCGGATGCTGGCTGCCGTGCACGGGCAGATCTGGAATGCATCGCAAATAGGGAAGGGACTCGGGCTCTCGTATCACACGGTCAATAGCTACGTGGACTACCTGATCGGCGCGTTCCTAATCCGACTGCTTCCGTCTTACCAGGCCAACATCCGGAAGCGGCTCGTCAAGAACCCCAAGGTCTACTGGCGCGACACGGGCCTGCTTCACGCCGTTCTCAACACACCGGACGAGAGGTCGTTGCTCGGTCAGCCCTGGGTCGGCGCAAGCTGGGAGGGGTTCGTGATTGAGCAATCCGTCGGCGAGCTGTCATCGATCGGTGTTCCGTTCGACGCCTACTATCTGCGCACGAGCGACGGGTACGAACTGGATCTCGTGCTCGAGCTGGCCGGCGAGTTGTGGGCGGTGGAGGTGAAGCTCACTTCCTCGCCGGGGCCCGCCACGATGAGGCGCCTCGATACCACCGCCGACCTGATTGGCGCGAGCCGCCGGTACCTGGTCTGTCAGGTGCGCGAGGCGAGCGGTGATGATCGTCGACGGGTTTGCGATCTGCCCACGTTCCTCGCGGATCTGCGGCGCGGAATCGACCCGTAGGGCTGGGTTTCAGCTACGAACTCAGTGAGGCTTGCGCTGGCGGTCGACGCCCGCGATTCTCGTAATAACATGGTCCTTACCGTGATTAAGAAGCTCCAAAAGCATGGGAATAGCCACGCGCTCGTCATTGATAAGGCCTTAATGGAGGCTTTGGGCATCGACGAGGAGACCCCGCTGCAGATCACCGTCAGCGGGACGACGCTCATCGTGAGCCCGGTCGAAGTCGGGCTCGGCGAAGACGAGATCCGAGACGCGATTGCGAAGTTGCGGCCCAAGTACGCGGGGATGTTGAAGCGGCTTGCCGAGTAGTCCGGTTCGTTATCTCAGTGCCGCCGACGTTCTGTTGATCCAACGGGATCGACCACCGGCCGGAGCCGGACGACCTGGAGGCCACGACGCTTG
The DNA here is from genome assembly GCA_965369495.1 of uncultured bacterium. GTDB lineage: Bacteria > Planctomycetota > PLA2 > PLA2 > PLA2 > JBCDBY01. The sequence continues at coordinate 1,390 of CBDURV010000107.1, read as the reverse complement.
GTGTCGCTGCGGGTCAGATCTCAAAGAGCGAGCTGACTGACTGGATGAAGGGACGGACGGGATCCTGACAGGGTGACGCCCGCTGCGGTGTTACCTTGGCTCGATGCAATCCCTCTTTGCCCGCGCTTTGTTCGTTGCGTTGCTCCTTGTGCGGTTCGCGGCGGCGGGAGGCGAAGACGCGAATCTCGCGGTCGGTCCGATAGGGAAACGGATCGCGACTTGGCTGGAAGGTGCCGAGGCGGCCGGGTTCAGCGGGGCGGTTCTTGCGGCCAAGGACGGCAAGGTCGTCGCCGCGATTGGCGTGGGCTGGGCGGATCCCGGGCGCAAGCTGAAGAACACGCCGGCGACGCTTTTCGAGATCGCCTCCACGACCAAACAGATCACCGCCGCGGCCGTGATGCTGCTCGTGCAAAAGGGCAAGCTGCGCCTCGACGACCCGATCGCGAAACATCTCCCGGGCGTGCCCGACGACTGCAAGGCGATCACCGTGCGCCACTTGTTGCAGCACACGTCGGGGATTCCGGGTTCGAACTCGCGCGGCGGCGGTGATCGCCTCGACCTTGTTCTTCCCAGCTTCCTCAAGGGCGGGCCGCAGCACAAACCCGGCACGCACTGGGAGTATTGGAACCAGGGCTATGCGTTACTGACCGAAATCATCGCGCGGGCGTCCGGCGAGAGCTACGTGACGTTTTGCAAACGGCATCTGTTCAAGCCCGCGAAGATGAAGGTCAGCTGTTTCACGGGAGACCCGGCTCCGCGCGGCGCGCGTGTGAGCATTGGCCAGACGACGCGCGGGCGTCCGCGTTCGGCTCTCGACCACCCGTACGGCAGCTATGGATTTCAATACCGCGGCATGGGCGGTGTCGTTACCAGTGTCTGGGATCTCTGGCGGTGGGATCGCGCACTGCATGGCGGCAAGCTGCTCCGAGCACCCGCGAAGAAACTGCTCTTCGAGCCGGGCCTTCAGGGCTATGCGTTGGGCTGGCGCGTGAAGCAGGACCGCTCCGGCCGCATGGTGCAGTCGCACTCCGGATCGGTGCGCGGCTTCCTCGCGGACATGCGCAGGTACCCTGGCGAAGACGGTTGCCTCGTCGTGCTGTGCAACCGCGATGACGCCCCGCTGCGTCGCGTGGCGGACGGGGTGGAGGCGCTAATGTTCGGCGGCAAAGCGCGACCGCTTGCGCCGCGGCCCGCCGCGCCGGACGACGAGCTCGCCGCGATACTCGTCGGGACCTATTCCGGCCCGCGGGGCCGAGTGCTGAAGATCCTGAGGCTGCGCGGCGCGCTCCGTTTCGAGTTGCACTGGGGACCGCCCAATGGCCCCGTTACCCGTGGCCGCGTGGGCAAGCGGGGCGCGGAGACCGTTTTCGACGACGGCGCGAAGCAGTAC
>CBDURV010000106.1:0-9816 GCA_965369495.1 uncultured bacterium | reverse complement strand
CGCAACGCAACGCCACCGGCTGCGGGCTGCCCGGACGCACCCACATCGTGGTCGAGCATCCCGCGACGACGACGGGCGGCGGGGACGGCCAGCAGATGATCCTGCACGCGCCGTGGGGCGGGCGCCTGCTGCGTCCATTCGAGATCGCGTTGGCGGCCGCTTGGGAGCAGGCGGGCGGAGAGCGCCTGGAGACATTTTCCAATAACGACGCGCTCATGGCGACACTGCCGGACGGCCTCGATGCGGCAACGCTGTTTCGGCTTGTGGACTCGACCAAACTGGAACAACTCGTGCGCGGCCAACTCGAACGCACCGGTTTTTTCGCGACGCGCTTTCGGGAAAACGCGCAGCGCGCGTTGCTGCTGCCGCGCCGCGGACCGCAGCAGCGCACGCCGCTCTGGCTCAACCGGTTGCGCGCCAGCAAGCTGCTGCGATCGATTCGACGCTACGACGACTTCCCGATCCTGGCCGAGACGTGGCGCACCTGCCTGGAAGACGAGTTCGACCTGCCGTCGCTGGCACGCATGCTCGATGAGGTTCGCACGGGTGCGATTCGCGTCACGGAAGTGCACACCGCGGCGCCGTCGCCGTTTGCCAATGGCATTGGCTGGCGCAGCGTCAACGTGCACATGTACGAGAGCGAGGAGCCGCTCACCGAGCGTTCAAGCCTGAGCGACCGCGTGCTGCGCGAGGCGTTGACCGATTCGGCGCTGCGGCCGCGCATCGAAGGCGCGCTGGTCGCCGAGTTGGAATCGAAACTGCAGGGGGCGGCGCCCGGCTACGAACCCGAGGAAGAAGACGATTGGCGCAGCCACGTCGAGGAGCGCCTGCTGGTGCGCGCGTGGGCCGACGATCTTCCAAGCGGACTGGTGCGGGTGGCATGGGGCGGTGGCTGGGTCGTTTCCGAACGGCAACGCGCGCGGCTGGAACGGGCGCGCAGCGGCGATCACGGCGCGCTGACGTCGTGTATCGAAGAGCAGCTCCGCTACCGCGGACCGGTGCGCGCATCGACGCTGGCTGCGGAGTGGGATCTCTCGGACGCGTCCGTCACGGATGCGCTGCAACCGCTCGTCGAGTCGGGTCGCGTGATCGCCGACCGCATCACGCGCACGGCCGAGGCGCTCCAGTACTGCGATGCGGAAAACCTCGAACGGCTGCTGCGTATGGGGCGCTGGGCACGACGTTCCGCGCGGGCGCCGCGTCCGATGGAGGAGTTGGCTCCGTTTCTCGCCGCCCGGCAGGGAATCCTCCCACGCGCCGATGGCCAAGAGGGGCTGCGCACGGCCCTCGAGGCGCTGTTCGGCTACTCCGCACCGGTCGCCCTCTGGGAAGAGGCGCTCCTGCCCGCCCGGGTAGCCGGCTATCGAACCGCGGACCTCGATGACCTCATGCGCGAGAGCGAACTCGTCTGGGCAGGGACCGCGCCGCAACGTTGTACGTTCGCCTTTGCCGAGGACCTGCCCTTGCTACTCGAACCGACCGGGGATCCGCCCGCGCCGTTTCCGCCCGGCGGCGGCCGCTACGATTTTTTCGAGTTGCAGCAGCGCAGCGGGGACGAGGCGACCGCGGATCTCGCCGCGCGACTTTGGACGCTGGCGTGGGAGGGCCGCGCCACCAACGAGAGCTTCGCCGCTGTGCGGCAGGGCATCGAGAACCGATTCAAACCCGCTCCCGCGAGGCGGCGTCGGCGCGGGTTCCGTACCTGGCAAGCGACACGACCGCTGGCTGGAAGTTGGCGTGCGCTACGCATCGATGGCGTTACCGACGAACTCGACGCGCTGGAGCGTGACAAGGAGCGCGCCCGTATTCTGTTGGCGCGCTACGGATTGTTGTGCCGCGCGCTGCTGGGCAACGAAATCCCGCCGCTCGGATGGGGCAAGCTGCAGCGCGCGCTGCGCATCATGGAACTTTCCGGCGAGGTGATCGGAGGCAACTTCTTCGACGGCCTCGATGGCCTTCAGTTCATTGCGCCGGAACTGCTCGACGCGCCCGCACCCGGCGATGTCTGGTGGGCACACTCGTACGATCCCGCATCGTTGTGCGGCACCGGCCTCGACGAGCGCCTGCCCGCGCGCGCACCATCGACCTTCGTCGTGCGCGACGGCGCGGCGCCGGTGCTCATCGTGCGACGCAACGGAGCCGAACTGGAGTGGCTGACGGACTCCCCGGCTGGCGCGCACCTGCAGATTTTCGACGACCTACTGACCCGCTCTGCGCGGCCGCCCGCGCGGATCGATGTCGAGACGATCGACTGCGCCTCGGCGGCGCGGCACGCCTCGGCCCCGCTCTTCGTCGAGCGCGGGTTCTTTGACGATCGCGGCTCGCTGGTAAAGGATGCAGTCCGATGAACGATGGCATCCTGGTGCTCGACAAGCCGGCCGGCATTTCTTCCGCCAAGGCGCTCAACGCGGTGAAACAGCGCTTTGGGCGCAAGACCAAGGTCGGTCACGCGGGAACACTCGATCCGTTCGCTACGGGCGTGCTGCTGGCCCTCGTTGGGGATGCGACGCGCCTCAGCGATCTCGCCATGGGGCTCGGGAAGGAGTATGTCGCGACCGTGCGCTTCGGCTGGCGCACCGACACACTCGACCCGGACGGCGAGATCGTTGCCGAGTGCGATCCGGGCACACACGCTCCGGCCGGCCTCATCGACGCCGTCGCCGGGTTCGTAGGGGAGATCCAACAACAACCGCCCGCCTACTCGGCGCTCAAGGTGCGCGGCCAGCGTGCGTACGACCTGGCGCGCCGCGGCGAGAGCCCCGAACTGGCGCCACGCCGCGTGCGTATCGATTCCATCGAAGTCGAGTCGATCGCGTGGCCCGATGTCGCCTTGCGCGTGCGCTGCGGCAAGGGCACCTACATCCGCGCGCTGGCCCGCGACCTGGGCGAGGCGCTCGGTCTGCCTGCGTCGCTGGCCGCACTGCGGCGAACGGCGATCGGTCCGTTCCGGCCGAATGGCGATGACCTGATTGAGCCGCTTGCGCTCACCCGCGCTGCCGGAGTCTCGGAAGTCACACTCGATCGCGCCGAGGCGTTGCGCTTTGCATGCGGTAACTCATGCCCGACATCCGCGGCCGACATCGCTCCCGTGGCGGTACTCTGCGCGGATCGGTTGGTCGGGCTCGGCGAAGCCAGCAAAGGCGTGCTGCGGCCGCGTTCCGTCCTCGGTCGCGCCCGCTCGGATCTGGAGCAGGGGCGGTTATAACCGTGCCCATGGCACGTGGTCTCACGCTGCAACGCACTCTCATATCCGTCGTCCTGATAGGCGTGGCGATCGGTGTCGGCGGCGCGGTTCTCCGGGTCCTTGCCGGCATGCGCAAGCCGCCCGAAAAGTCGGCCAAGTTCGATCTCCACATCGCCGTGCGCACATCGTCCGCGCAGCGGCAGTCCTACCGCGAGGAGTTGAGCGGCTACGGCAAGGCACGCGCGATGCGCCGTACGTCGGTCGCGGCCGAGGTGACCGGGCTGGTGGTGAAGATCTCGCCGCGCCTCGAAGCCGGCAACGCGGTCGCGGCGGGCGAAGAACTCGTCTGGCTCGACGACCGAGATCTCAAGGACGCGGTCGCCAGCATCGGCGCACGCCTCGACCGCAACGACGCGGAGGGCATGCGGCTGACGGCGGACGCCACCAGCATCGGGCAACAGATCAAGCTCGCCGAAGAGGAGTTGCGCGTCGCCAGCCGGGAACTCGCACGGGTCGAAAAGCTGCTCGAACGCGGCGTGGCCACCACATCCGATCGCGACGCGGAATCGCTGCGCGTCATGCAGCGGCGCACGTCCGTGCTGCGTCTCGACGGTGACCGCAACCGCAACGACGCCCAACAAGCCAGCAACGTAGCCGAACGCAAGGAGCTGGACGTCTCCCTCCGTCAGGCGCGGACGAATCTCGACCGCGCGGTCATTCGCGCTCCCTACGCGGGCCTGATCGAGTCGCGCACCGCGCAAAAAGGCGCACGCGTCGGTCCCGGCACGATGTTGTTCGAGATCCTCGACCCGACGCGGGTGGAAATCCCCGTGGCGTTGCCCGCCAGCCGGCATGGCCAGGTAGCCGTCGGCACCGACGCACTCGTGCGCGTGCCGGGCAGCGATGCCGAGCCGTGGACGGCCAAGATCGTCCGACTCGCGCCGCTGGTGCAAGCAAACGACCGCACCTTCGTCGTCTATCTCGAAAGCACCGGCGAGAATGCCGTTCCGCCCGGCGCCTTCGTGGTCGCCCGCATTCCCGGCCGCCAGTACGACAACGTCTTCGTGATTCCGCGCACGGCGTTCGTGGGGAAACGCATTTTCGTCGTCGAAGGCGAGGTCGCGCGCGAACGGAGTCCGCACATCGTGCGTTCGCTACCCGCCGTGATCCTGTGCGACGGCGGTATCGAGGAAGGTGACGCGATCGTCGTCACCAACCTCGAGCAGGTCGCCGATGGCACGACTGTTGCCGCCTCCGGCGGACTTGCAGGCACCGAGGACGACGACGCGTGAATCTCGCGCGGTTCTCGGTACGCAACCCGGTCACCGTCAACCTCTTGATGTGGGCCGTCATCGTGGGCGGGCTCTACTCCGGTTTCAACCTGCGCCGCGAGATGTTCCCGAATGTCGATCCGGAGGCGATCGCGGTCACGGTGCGCTACCCGGGCGCGACACCGGAGGAGGTCGAACGGCTCGTCGCGCGCCGCATCGAACGCGAGACGAAGGGCATCGACGATGTCGATGAGACGATCTCCAATGTCTACGAGGGGCTCGTCACCGTCCTGATCAAGCTGGAAGACGGCGCCGACATCGACCGCGCGCTGGCGGATGTGCGCAGCGCCATGGACAACGTCCGGCCCGATCTGCCGGCGGAGGCGGAAGAGCCGGAGATCAAACAGCTGCGGCCGACCATGCCCGTCATCGGCATCGTGGTCAGCGGCGACGTCGGCGAGGAGCGGCTGCGCAAGGCGGTGCGGAAGATCCGCGACGACCTCGAGGACCTGGACGGCATCACCGACACCATCATCTCCGGCATTCGCGACCGCGAGGTCTGGATCGAGATTCGCCCCGAGGCGCTGGAGGAGAACGGACTCAGCTTCGAGAGCGTCGGGCGCGTGCTGGCGGGCAGCAACATCGACTTGCCCGCGGGACAGCTCAAGAGCAGCACCGGTAACATTCGCGTGCGCACGCTCGGGGAACGCTCGCGCGTGGAGGAGATCGGGGGCATCGCGGTCAAGAGCCTTCCCGACGGCAGCTCGCTGCTGCTCTCGGACATCGCCACCGTGACCGCGACCTACGAAGACACCGTTTCCGGCGGCCGCTACCAGGGAGAGAACGCGGCGCTGGTAACGGTCTTCAAGGCACCCGAGGACGACGCCATCCGCATTGCGGAGACGGTCAAGCAGTACCAGGCCGACCATCCCACGATGTACGGCGGTGCGCTCAAGCTCTCCGTCACCCGTGACCTGAGCCGCTTCATCAGCCAACGCCTCGACCTCATGCTGCGCAACGCGGGGCTGGGACTGGCGCTCGTGATCATCGTGCTGGCGGTCTTCCTCGAATTCCGAATCGCCTTCTGGGTCGCGGCCGGTCTCTCGATCTCGTTTCTCGGCACGTTCATGGTCATGTACGTGCTGGACGAGACGCTCAATCTCATCTCCATGTTCGGGCTTATCGTGGTGCTGGGCCTGCTCGTGGACGACGCCATCGTCGTCGCCGAAAACGTCTTCGCGCGCAGACGACAGGGCATGACCCCCGAAGACGCGGCCGAGCGGGGGACGAACGAAGTGGCGGCGCCCGTCGTCGCCGCGATCGCCACGACCATGGTCGCCTTCGCACCGCTCGCCTTTCTGAGTGGCCGGCTGGGCGTGTTCCTGAAGGTGCTGCCGATTGTCGTCATTATCGCCCTCGGCGTGTCACTGCTGGAGGCGTTCATCGTGCTGCCGGCGCACCTCGGGCACACCTCGGAATCGGCCAACTCGACGGGTTGGTTCGGGCGGTTGACCGCATGGATCGCCGACAAGCGCGCCGTGGCGTTGGAGCAGAGGATGCCGGCGCTGTTCGGCCGCGTCCTGCGCACCGCCCTGCGCTGGCGCTACGTGACCTTCTCGCTGGTCTTCGCCACGCTGCTGATTGCCGTCGGCGTTTTCAAGGGCGGCTTCGTGAAGGTGACGTTTTTGGGGTCGATGGACGCGGAGACGGTCGAGGTAAACCTCGAGATGGCGCCCGGCACATCCGAGCAGGAGACCGCGGCGGTATTGGAAGCCCTCGAAGAGCGCGTTCGCGCATATCCGGAAGTGGATACCTGTTTCACTATATTGGGAACCCTCTTCCGCGACGGCAAAGCGACGGACGTCGCCGATCCGGCAACGGTGGGGCAGATCATCGTCCAGATGGTCGCCGCCGACACGCGTGCCGACGAAGGGATGCGCAAGACACGCGCCGTGTGCGACGACCTGCGCCGTGCGACGGCGGACATTTCGGGCGTGCGCAGCCTGCGCATCGTCGAACAGTCGGGTGGCCCCCAGGGCGCCGACATCGAGGTGCGCCTGCGCAGCGACAACCTCGACCAGGTGCGCGCCGCCACCGACTATGTGTCCGAGCGCATCGGCACCTACAAGGGCGTCACCGAGATTTCCGACGACCTCGTCGAGGGCAAGCTCGAACTGCGCTACCGGTTGCTGCCGAGTGCGCACACGCTGGGCCTGACCACGCGCGATATCGCCGCGCAGGTGCGCCATGCGCTGTATGGCTTCGAGGTACAGGACCTGCAGGACGAGGACGAGGAGGTCACCGTGCGGGTGCTGCTGCCGGAGTCGGAGCGCACACGCATCGAGGATCTCGGGCGCCTGCGCATGGCGACGCCGATGGGCGTGCGCGTGCCGCTCGACGAGGTCGCGCAACTGGAAACCGCACGCGGCTATTCCACCCTCACGCGCGTCGACTCCAAGCGCGCGTTCACTGTGCAGGCGATCATCGACCCGACCGAGGCCAACGCGAACGAACTCACCGCTTCGCTGGAAGAGGATTTTGCCGATTTCTCCAAGCGCTTCCCCAACGTGGCCTGGTCGTTCGAAGGGCAGAAGGCGGACATGGCCGAGTCGATGTCCGGCATCGTGCGCGGGTTCGCTATCGCGGTGCTGCTGATCTACCTGATCGTGGCGATCCTCTTCAAGTCGTATACGCAGCCTCTGCTGGTCATGGCTGCCATTCCCATCAGCTTTCTCGGCGTCGTATTCGGCCACCTGCTGATGGGGCTCGACCTGACGCTGCTTTCGCTGATCGGGTCGGTGGCGCTGGCGGGGGTGGTCGTCAACGACAGCCTGATCCTCGTCGACCTGATCAATCGCAAACGCTACGCCGGCATGCCGCTCAACCAGGCGGTGCGCGAGGGCAGCAAGGGACGGCTGCGCGCGATCCTGCTCACCTCGATCACGACCATCGCGGGTCTCGCCCCGCTCATGATGGAAAAGAGCTTCCAGGCGCAGTTCCTGGTCCCGATGGCGGTCTCGCTCGTGTTCGGCCTCGCCTTCGCAACGGTCCTGACGCTGGTGTTCGTGCCCGCCATGTACCTGATCCTCGAAGACGTGCGCCGGCGGTTCCGCCGCGGTTGGAATCGCCTGTGGCACGGCACACCGGAACCGGAACTCTCGGAAAGCTGATGCGCTACCTGTTCATCTGCGTCGAGAACTCCTGCCGCAGCCAGATGGCCGAAGCGTACGCGCGCATGGCGGGAGCGGAGGCATACAGCGCCGGATCCGCGGCCAGCGGCATCGTGAACCCGAAGGCGATCGCGTCGATGGCGGAGGTGGGCTACGACCTCGCCGCGCACAAGTCGGAAACGGTCGATGCGCTTCCGCCCGGCGCCTTCGACGTCGTCGTATCCATGGGATGCGGCGATGCCTGCCCCACGGTGCCCGCCGCACGCCGCATCGAGTGGGACATTCCCGATCCCAAGCAGATGGATCCGCAAGAGTTCGCCAAAGTGCGCGACCGCATCCGCGCCGAAGTCGAAGCGCTGCTCGCGGCCGCCTAACGCAGCGCGTACGATTCTGGGTACATCGTGAGCGATCCCATCACCCTGCGCCTGCTCGAAATCTACCGTATTGGGCTCGGCCCGAGTTCGAGCCATACGGTGGGGCCCCTGCGTGCCGCCGCGGCCTTCCGTGAAGGCTGCCTTGAGCGAGGTCTGCTGCCGGACCGCATCGAGGTGCTGCTGCTCGGGTCGTTGTCCGCCACGGGCCGCGGCCACGGCACCGACAAGGCGGTGTTGGCGGGCCTGCACGGTTGGGATCCGGAGACCTGCGATGTCGATCGTTTCCAGACACTCATGGACGCGCCCTCGACAACGCCGTGGGGCAACGGAACCGTCACGCTCTGCCCGGACGACGTTAGGTTCCTGCGCTATGCGGAATACAAACACGAGGACCTGCCGCATCCCAACACGATGATTTTCGTGGCCCACAAGGACGAGGCGACGCTGTTCGAGGAGACGTGGTGCTCCGTCGGCGGCGGGTTCATCGCACGCGCCGGCGAAGCAGTCGAATCGGAGCGGCCGGCCGCCACGCCGCCGCTCCATCCGTGGCACGACGCCCGCACGATCGTGGAACGCGCCCGCGCGATGAACGGAACGCTGGGCGACATCGTGCTGGCCAACGAGCGCGCGTGGGAAGAGCGCCCGGGCGAGGTCGCCGAGGGTCTCGATCGCGTCTGGAGCGCGATGCGCGCCTGCATCGAGCGGGGCACGCACCAAAGCGGAATTCTTCCGGGCGGCCTGGGCGTCGGGCGCCGCGCCGCGGAACTCCTGGAGCGCGTCCGCAACGGCAAGGTGGACGAGAGCTACGTGCATATCGCACGGGCACAGGCGTATGCATTCGCGGTCAACGAGGAGAACGCCGCCGGCGGACGAGTCGTGACGGCGCCGACGAACGGCGCGGCCGGCATCGTGCCGGGGGTGCTGGTCGAGGCGGCCGAACGGCTGCAACTCGATCGCGATGCGATCCACAACGCACTCGCCACCGCGGCTGCGATCGCCAAGCTGGTCAAGACGCATTCAAGTATCTCCGGCGCCGAGGTGGGCTGTCAGGGCGAGGTGGGTACCGCCACCGCGATGGCGGCCGCCGCGTTGTGCCAGATTCTCGGTGGCGGGCCGCGACGCGTGGAAACCGCGGCGGAAATCGCCATCGAGCACAATCTCGGCCTGACCTGCGACCCGATTCAGGGGCTCGTGCAGGCGCCGTGTATCGAGCGCAACGCGATGGGGGTGGCCAAAGCGTGGAGCGCCGCGCAGTTGTCACTGCATTCGACGCTGCAGCAGGTCATCTCGCTCGACCGCGTCATCAAGGTCATGAAACGCACCGGCGACGACATGCGGCGCGAGTACAAGGAGACGAGCGAGGGTGGCCTCGCCGTGAGCCTTCCGGAATGCTAGGGCTGCCCGAGTGCTGAGCATCCTCCAGCGCTGTGCCGAAGGCGACGAGGCGCTTCAAACCGAGCTGCTCGACGAGGTCGAACCGCTCATCTTCGGATACGTGCGCTCGCTGCTGCCGGCGTCCGACGACTCGTTCCCGCGCGCGGTCGCCCTCACGCACGCCGCCACGCTCGGATTCCTGCTGGAGGTACGCGCGGGACGAGTGCGACTCGCAACCGAGAAGGCGCTCCGCGGCCACTGCCACCGGCTTGCACTGGCCAAGTTGCGCGATGCAGATCCAGTGCTGCTCACCGCCGACGGCGACGAGGAGACCGGCGGCCTCACTCCGCACGCGACCCAAGTCGCCAACGCCTTCGAGCGCGTGCTCGATCCTCCTCTGTGGCGCGCGGCCGCGCTACGACTGCTCGGGGCCGATTCGCCCA
>CBDURV010000105.1:0-9882 GCA_965369495.1 uncultured bacterium | reverse complement strand
CCGCGGCATTCGCGTGGGCGAGCGCGTGCGTCTGGGCGAAGTGGACGTATACGTTTCGGGCATCATGAAGAGCGACACGGCGGGCCTCGACAATCTCGCCTTCGTGCATCTCGATCAGCTCTCCTTGTCGCGCAAGAAGCAGGGCGCGGCGACGGAGTTTCTGGTCAAGCTTGAGGACGGCGCCGATCCGGACGAGGTCTCCCGGCGCATCGACGACCTGTTCGCGGCCGACGAGGCGCGCACCGATACCAAGTCGATGCAGGCGTTCGTCGCCGGTGCGGTCGGGGAGATCTCCGAGGTCGTCGACTTCGCCCGCATGCTCGGTTACCTCGCCGTGGCGCTGGTCGCCATGGTTCTGGCCAACACCGTTTTCATCAGCGCGCAATCGCGTTCCGCGGAAATGGGCGTGCTGGAAACCGTGGGCGTGACAAAGATCAAGCTCGCGGCCATGATCGCGATGGAGGGCATCGGACTCGGCATGGTGGGGGGCGTCATCGGCGGGGCCGTCGTTCTGGGCTACTTCGCCTTCTCGCCCGCCACGCTCGGCGTCGAGGGCTATGGCATCAACTTCCAGCCGAGCTGGAACGTCGCGCTGCACACGATGCTGGCGGCCTTCGTGATCGGCACCGTTGCCTCGCTGGGCCCCGCCATCGACGCCGTCGTGCGACCGCTGCACAGCGCGGTGAAGGGAGATTAGGGCGTGCCTGCAATCGCCATCTGGATCCGACCGGCTGCGGCTGCGCCCAGCTTCGCCGCCCCTCCTCGCAGTAGCTTCTATTCAATACAGCGTCGTCGGCGCGGCTCGTTGGGCTTGTCCTCGCGCGGTCTCAGTCCGACGATGGCGATTACAGGAACGCCCTGATGCTGCCTTTCTCATATGCCCTAAGAAACCTCGCGCGCCGCCGCGCCCGCACGATCGTGACCCTCGCGGGCATCGCGTTGACGACGCTGCTGGTGATCGTGATGGTCTCGTTCGCGGGCGAACTCGCCGCGGCGGCCGGCGCCGGTGCGCGGGACGACGTGGTCGTGCTGCTGGGCACCTCGGCCGAGGTCGACCTTGTGCGCTCGGTGGTGCCGCGCGGCAGCGCCGAAAACGCGGCGGCATCGGTGCCCGGCGTGCTGACCGTGGACGGCCAACGCGCCGCTTCGGTCGAACTGCATATCGCGACCCGCACCGGCAATCGCGTCGGGCTGTTCCGTGGCGTCACGCCCGCCGCCTATCTCGTGCATCCCGCCGTCACCGTGGTCGAGGGCCGCGAACCCCGCGCCCCATTCGAACTGATGATGGGGGAACTTGTAGCCACCCGCATGGGCATGGATCCCGCGGAACTCGCAGTTGGCAAAACCATTCGCCTCGAGGAGCGCGAGTGGACCATCGTCGGTCGCTTCGCCGCGCCGGGAACGGTGATCGAGGCGGAGATGTGGGCGCGTCTCGATGACGTGATGGTGGCGACGCGACGCGAGGACGTGTCGTGTGTCGTGTTGCGCCTGGAGGACCCGGACAAGATTGGCGCGGTCGATCTTTTCGCGGCGCAGCGCATTGACCTCGAAATCGCCGCGATGCCGGAGCGCGAATTGATGGGCGAGTTGGAACGCGGACTCAAGCCGATCGTCGCGCTGGCGAGGTGGATGGCAATTCTCGTCGTCATCGGCGCCGGGTTCGCCTGCGCCAACACGATGTTCGCGGCGGTGCTTGCGCGCACACGCGAACTGGCCACGTTACGCGCGATCGGCTACTCGCCGATGGCGGTCGGTGTCGCACTCCTGCAGGAGGCGCTGCTGGTCGCGTTTTTGGGCGCCTCCTTCGGGATCGGCGCCGCGATCTGGATCGGCGAGTTGCCGCTCCGGTTCCCCATGGGGGCTTTTCGAATCGACTTGGACCTGCCGCAGCGCGCCATTGGGCTCGCGGCGGCGATGATCGCCGGTTTCCTCGGCGGACTTGTGCCCGCTTTGCGCGCGGTGCGGGTGCCGTTGGTGGATGCCATCGGAGGTAAGGTGTGACTATGAAATTCTGGATACTGACAGGACTGCTGGCGCTGGTTGCGTGCGGGGGCGAGGCGAAGAAGGACGAAGCCGCCAAGACGCCCGAGACCAAGCCCGTTGCCGGCGTCGCCGCGGCGATCGTGACGACGGATCTCGGCACCGCGATGAGCGTGTCGGAGGCGATGAAGGGCGCGCCCATCGACGAAGCGGTCGTGCTCGGCCGCATCAGCAAGATCGTCAAGGGCTACGCGGCGTTCAACTTGACCGACAAGTCGCTCGCCTACTGCGGGGAGAAGGAGGCCGAGGACTGCAAGACGCCCTGGGACTACTGCTGCATCGACTCGGCGACCCAGACTTCCAATCGCCTGACCGTCGGCATCTACGACAAGGACGGCAACATCCTCAAGGCAGCCGACCTTCCGGGTTTGCGCCTGCTCGATCTCGTCGCCATCAAGGGCAAGGTCATCAAGGACGAGCACGGCAACGTCTCGATCCACGCCACGTCGATCCAACGGCGCGAGCGTCCCAAGCTGCCCGACGACCTACGCTGGCCCTAATAGTCCCTCGAACAGGTCGCCGGTGGGCGGATCGAACTGCTCGCGCAGGAACGAGAAGCGCTCCACCGGCGGCCGGTAGAAGCGGTCGTCGGTCGGGTCGTCTCGATGGGTCACGATCGCCTCGTGCACATCGAGGCAGGCCTGCTTCGCGTCGGTCTCGGCGGCGTCGAGGCGGATCACGCAGTCGAACTCGTGCTCCGGCGTGGCGAAGATCAACCGCGGCTTGATCGCGTCGGCCATCTCCTGCGGATAGGCGAGCATCGCCAGGCGAATTCCCTCCCGTTCCGCGAGTGCCGCACGCACCGCCCAATGGGTCGCAATGTGATCGGGATGCGCGTTGACCCCGCGTGCGTCGTGCACGATCACCACCTGGGGCTCCAGCGCATCGAGGCAGGCGGCGATGGCGGCCTTCATTTCGGTCAGCGGTTGGTGCGCCATGCCGCTATCGATGAAGTCGCCGATCAGCAGGGCGTCGAGGCCGAGCAATCGGTCCACTTCGCCCAGCCGCTCGCGGCGCAGCTCGGCCACGCCGTCGGGTGTGAGTCCCTTCTGCGGGCCCATCGAGGACGCCTCGCCGCGCGTCATGATGAAGACAGCCGTCGCCGCGTCGGGGTTCCGGCCGATGCGGTAGAGCGTGCCCGCCGGGCCATACGACTCGTCGTCCGGGTGCGGAAAGATCGCGAGAACGCGCCGCGAACGCGATTTCAGCGGCGACAGGTCGGCCGCATTCCTGATCAGTGACATTTCCCGATGCTACCCTCCGCGCCATGTCGGAACCGGAAGAGAGGCCCGAAGAGGCCACGGAAGAGAATCCTGACCTGGCGGACGTCACGCTCGAGGAGCTTCCGAAGACGCTCCGGGCCGCGGTCGAAATCGTCGGCTGGGAGAAGCTCATGCCGGTCCAGGCGCGCGCGATTCCCTACCTGCTGAAGCGCCGCGACGTGATGGTCCAGGCGCGCACGGGCAGCGGCAAGACCGGCGCCTTCGTGCTGCCCATGCTCGATCGCCTCGATCCCGGGGAGGCAAGCTGCCAGGTTCTGGTGCTCGTGCCGACCCGCGAGTTGGCCAAGCAGGTCGCGGAGCAGGCGAAACTGCTCGGCGGCGCGGCCGATCTGCGGGTCGTCGCGGTCTACGGCGGCGTGAAGTACGGCGAACAGCTCGACGCGTTCCGGAAGGGCGCGCACATCGTCGTGGGAACCCCGGGGCGCGTGCTCGACCACCTCATGCGCGGCACGCTCAAGCTCGACAAGCTGCGCATGCTCGTCTTTGACGAGGCGGATCGCATGTTGTCGATGGGCTTCTACCCCGACATGGTTCGCGTGCGCGGATATCTCCCGCGCGGGGGCGTGCATTCGTCGATGTTCTCGGCGACCTTTCCCGCGCACGTCATCAGCCTGGCGAAGCAGTTCCTGCACGATCCCGAGACGCTGTCGCTCTCGGACGACCACATTCACGTTACCGAGGTCGAACACCTCTTCTACGAGGTGCCGGCGCTCAAGAAGGACCGCTGCCTCGTCCGACTGATCGAGATCGACAACCCCGTCGCGGCCATCATTTTCTGCAACCGCAAGCAGACGGTCGGCTACGTCGCCGCGGTTCTGCAGAACTTCGGGTACGACGCGGACGCACTTTCGGCCGACCTCTCGCAGGCCGCCCGCGAGCAGGTGCTGCAGCGCGTGCGGGACGGCAAGCTCAAGTTCCTCGTCGCGACCGATGTCGCCGCGCGCGGACTCGACATTCCCGAGTTGAGCCACGTCTACCAGTACGAGCCGCCCGAGGATCCCGAGGCCTACATTCACCGCGCGGGCCGCACCGGGCGCGCCGGCGCCAGCGGCGTCGCGATCACGCTCGTCGCCGGGCCGGAACTGATGGAGCTCAATCGCATTGGCGCGCAGTTCAAGGTCGAGATCGAAGAGCGGACGATGCCGACCGAAGAAGAGGTCGCCACGGTCGTCGCGCAGCGCGTCACCGCACTCCTGGAGGCGCGGCTGCGTGAGTCGGATTCGCTCAAGCGCGAGCGGCTCCAGCGCTTTGTTCCGCTGATCAAGAGCCTCTCGGGCGAAGGCGAAGAGGCGGAGCTGATCGCACTGCTGGTGGACGACTACTACCAGAAGGAACTCCACAAGCCGACGCCGCCCGCGAACCAGCCGGAGCAGGGTCACCCGGCCTCGGGTCGTAACGTCAGGCGTGAACCGCGCCGCGACCGCGACTCGGGCGATCGTGGCCGCGGACCGCGCCGCCGCCGTCGCTAGATTCCTGGATCGCCTGCGATTGGCGCGTTAGCGCCGACAGCGCTTCTGGGTGTCGCTGCGTGATGTTGCTGGATCGCCGGCGGTTGGCGTGTCAGCGCCGTCTGCCCGTCGGCATTCCTATTGCGGCGTCACAATCGACCGAGACCCAACGACGACGGCTACGCCACGCGGCGGTCTGGTCGCGACGCAAAGCTCACAACCCATAGCCCAAAACCGTTCTGGAAACTGTGCTCTCGATCAGTCCGGCCTGCGGCGCGCGGAATGATTGCTTCGGAACGTCCATCCGGCAGGGATAATTCACTCATGGAACTTGGCAGTCATTCGCTCAGTCTCGCCGTCGAGGACATCGACAAGTCGCTCACCTTCTACGAGGCGCTCGGATTTGAGGTGATCGCCGGCACTCGCGCCGAAAACTGGCTCATACTCGGCAGCAACGGCACGAAGATCGGTCTCTTCCAGGGCATGTTCGACGAGAACATCATCACCTGGAACCCGAAGGACGTGCGCGCCGTCCAGAAGGCGCTCAAGGCCAAGGGCATCGAGTTCACGCTGGAGGTGGACGAGTTCGGCGAGGGGCCCGGCCACGCGGTGCTGAAGGATCCCGACGGCAACCAGATCCTGCTCGATCAGCACGAATAGGGGCGTAACCCGATCGTCCGCGCTGCGTAGAATGCTCGCATGCGCGCTTCCATGATGCTGCTCCTCTTTCTGGGTCTTGTCGCGTCCGCCGACGACAAGGCCAAGAAGAAACCGAACGAGGCGCGCGCCAGCGTGCTGGTCGAGCTCTTCACCTCGCAGGGGTGACACTCCTGCCCGCCCGCCGAGGAGTTCCTCGGCAAGCTCGCGACCGACAAGTTCATGCAGCGCGCCGTCGTGCTCTCGTGGCACGTGGACTACTGGGACTATCTCGGCTGGAAGGATCCGTTCGGTTCGCCCGCGTACTCGCAGCGGCAGACGCGGTACGCCAAGGCGCTGGCCCTCAAGCAGCGTTGGACGCCGATGCTGCTGGTGGACAACCGCCCGGTGCGCGGACGCAAGCAGATCGACGCCGCGGTCAAAAAGGCGCAGGAGAAAAAGGCGCGCGTCGGCGCGAAGATCACGGTCGCGCTCAAGGACGGCAAGGTCGTGGCCAAGCTGAATCTGCGTTGGCTCGCGGAGAAGGCCGGCAAGCTGGGCAAGAACGTCGTCGTGCAACCGCTGCTCTATGTGCGCGAGGCGTCCACCAAGTGCACGGCGGGGGAGTGCAAGGGCCGCACGCTGAAGGAGTACTTCGCCGTCGTCGCCGCGCCCAAGCCGCTCGCGCCGACGGACGCCTTCGCGAAGGGAGCGACCGTGACGTGGCCGGCGCCCAAGGGCGTCAAGGCGAACAATCTCGGTGTCGCCTTCCTGCTGGAGGACTCCGTCAGCATGAAGACGATCGGATGTTGGTGGAGCGCGGTCGGGAAGTAGGCTTGTTCGGGATCGGCTTTGGGCCGTGGGCTTTGGGCTCTGCGTTGCAACCAGGGCGTCCGCGTGCGCATGGATGCGAAGGGGCCTCGAACGCAATCGACCGAGGCCCAATGACAACCGCCACGCCTCATGGCGATCTGGTTGCGGCGCAAAGCCCACAGCCCAAAGCTCACAGCACGCGAAGCGAAGCGAGCGCTAGCCGAGGTCGCGGAGGCGCTCGTAGAGTTCCTTTTGGTCGTCGGTCGGTTTGCTCGGAATGACGATGCGTACCTGCGCGAGGTGGTCGCCCTTCCGGATGCCTTGCCCCTTGAGCCGCAGTTTGGAACCGGCGGCGGCGCCCGCGGGCACGTTTAGGTCCACGCGCCCTCGCAGCGTCGTGACCTCCACCTTGCCGCCCAGCACGGCGAGCGGCGCGGGCACGTCGAACTCCGCGATGATGTCGTCGCCATCGCGCTGAAACTGCGCGTCGGGTCGCACCCGCAGTTCGATGAAGAGATCGCCTGCCGGACCGCCGCGCGTGCCGGGTTCGCCCAACCCCTTGAGGCGCAGGGCCTGACCGTCGCGGGTGCCTTCGGGCACGGTGACGTCGATGCGGCGCGTGCCTTTCACGCGCCCGACGCCGCCACACGCCGGACAGGCTGCGGCCGCGTCGATGCCGGAGCCGTGACAGTCGGGGCAGGGGTTCGTCATGGAGAAGAACTGGCCCATCTGCTCCGCCTGCTGCGTGACCCGGCCGCTTCCGTGGCAGGTGCGGCAGGCGGGGGGGGCCTTTCCGTCCCGCGCGCCGCTGCCGCCGCAACTGTCGCAGCCGCGCACGCCTTCCAGCGTCAGCGCCACCTTGCCGCCCAGGGCCGCGGTCTTGAAGTCGATCGTGAGGGAGGCGCGCACGTCGGCGCCCGGTTGCGCCGCCGGTCGCCGCTGGTGGAACTGGCGTCCAAAGCCGCTGCCGAAGAGATCGCCGTAGCGCCCGAGGATGTCCTCCATCGACATGCCTTCGGCGGCGTCGTACATCTCGGGCTGCGCGCCGCCGCGATCGTAGTCGGCGCGTTTTTCGTCGTCCGACAGGATCTCGTACGCGGCCGCCGCCTGCTTGAATTTCGCCTCCGCCCCGGTGTCGTCCGGATTCTTGTCCGGGTGATGCTTGAGCGCGAGACCGCGGTAGGCCTTCTTGATCTCGTCGGCCGACGCATCCTTGGCGACCCCGAGGACCTCGTACGGGTTGTCCTGCATGGTCAGACCCGGAACCACACTTCCAGCACGTCGGCGCGATAGACGCAGCGCGGGGCGGCGCGCCGATACCCCGCGGGCACCGGCAGGAGCACCTCGCACAGGCCCGTGTCGCTGCGCGCGCGCACGATGAGCACCTCTTCGAGCCGCTCGATGTCGATATCGGGTTCGAGCACCTCGTGCAGCACGACGTGCCAGCAGAGGCTCGTCGAGTCCGCCTCCCAGGTTGTCGGGACGCTGGTCGTCGCGGCGCCGACGAGCGCACGATAGCGCTCGCGCAGCGCACGGATCTCGCGCCGAATCGACTCCCGGTTTTCCGCCGCTGCCATGCGTGGGGAATCATACAATCCGCATCGCATGCGCGCCTCATTCCTCGCTCTCGCCCAGTTGCTCGGTTGGGCCCTGCTGATCGGCTGCGCCCAGACGCCCGACAAGGACTACGACCGCTGGAAGCGCGAACTGGAAATGCAGGACGAGGGCAAGACGCCGCTCTGGGCCACGATTGACCATCCGGTCGCGATGGGCTTCATCGGCGGCGGCCCCGGCTCGTTTAAGTACAAGACGAGCGGTCGCGGGGGACCGGGCCGGCGCGAGACGACAAACGCCAACCTCTATCGCGTCGCCTACATGGCGCCGATGGGCGCCATGATCGATTTCATGCACACCACCGAGGACATGAGCGGCGGCACTTCGGCGGACGATTTCGACATCTGGGTATTCGCCAACCGGCCGCTGTGGCCCAACAAGCGCCTGCGCTTCCAGTCGCGGCCCGGCGGCTACTTCCAAAAACTCAACCTCAAACAGGCGCAGCCCGGCGACTTCGAGCCCTGGACGCTCGGCTTCCGATTCGAGCTGGAGGGGGAGGTGGATATCGTCAAGGCCTACCGCTTCAACCTCTCCGCCTACGCGTCCGGCCGCATCGGCGGGGGCTGGGGCCGGACCAAGGTCAACGGCGTCGAGGACGGCACCACGTCGTGGGGCTACGGCTGGGAGGCGGGCGTGCGCGCGCAGTACCAGCGCTGGTTCCTTGCCGCCTCGTGGATCGACAAGACGACGCAGATGGGCGGCAGTTCGCTCTACAGCGAGGGCGAGTACGGATTCGCGGGGGGCATGCTTTCGGTTGGTTTGCGCTGGTAAGTTGGGCCGCTCATGGCGCGCGTGAACCTGCTTCTCCCGATTCTGCTTTTGACCGGCTGCTTTGCCGGCCGCTCCACCGACGGCGAACCGTTCGACCCCAGCATCGTCAAGGGCTTCGAGCCCGGCACGACGACGGCGAAGATGGTCGTGGAGCAACTCGGCCCGCCGCGGCGCGTGGTCGAGTTGGACGTGCGGTCGGCCTACCTGTACGAATTCGAGCACTCGAAAAACGCCGGACTCGTGCTGTTCGTCGTGAACTTCGTCAACTCGGATGTGCGCTACGACCGCATCTGGGTCTTCTTCGATTCGCGCGACGTGCTGACCCATGTCGGAACTGAGCTGCACGCGCATCGCGCCCGCTTCGCGATGCCGTGGGTGCATACGCACACAGCCGAGAAGAACGGGCAGGCGGATGCGAACTATGAGCGGGAGAGGGCCGAGCAGAAGGCCAAACTGGCCGCCAAGCCGGAATGAAGCGCATCGCGCTGTTCGTCCTGTTGGCCGCGCTTCTGCCTGGGTGCGTGCGCTACATCTATCGCCGCCAGCGCGTCAACACGCCGGTACCCGAAGAGGCGATGGAGTCGCTCGTCGAGGGGCGCGAAATGCAGCAGTGCCTCGACCTGCTGGGTGCGCCCGTGCGCGTCTGGCAGGATCCGCGCGGCATCTGGCTCGCGTCCATCTGGATCGACCAGAAAGCGCCCAGCCTTTCGGTGAGCGTGCCGACGGGCCAGATCTTCCTTCCGGGACCGTCGCTCAGCTATGGAGTCGTCAAGCGGCGCGGTACCGGCGTGCTGCTCTGTTTCGACAACGACCTGAAGCTGCGGTTCGCGCGCCGCGGCCTGACGGACCTGCCGGAACGTGCGTTCGCGGACGACTAATCCGGCTACGATGACGCCCGGGATGCTGACTCGGTACGCGTTGATAGCCCTGCTGCTCTGCACGGGAGTGGCGCGCGCCGACTATCTGGAGGCGGCGCGGCGGGAGGCGCTCGAACAGGCGGTCGAGGACCTGCTTGCGCACGCCAAGTGGTGCACCAAGAACAAGCTCTACCGCAGTCGCGACATTACCTACCGGCTGATTATCCAGCTCGATCCCGATCAGAAAAAGGCGCGGCGCAAACTGCGCTACGTGCGCCATTCGGGGGGCACCTGGAAACGCACGCGGCCGCTGCCGGATACCTACGACCGCAAGCTGGACTTGCACCCCGAGCGCGACGAGCGGCGCCGCGGAATCGGCAAACGCTACGCGGACACGGTGATGCCGATCCTGGAGGGCGG
>CBDURV010000104.1:0-9882 GCA_965369495.1 uncultured bacterium | reverse complement strand
TAATCGTCAGGACGATCGCGAAGAACAGCCCAGCGCCGACCAGCGAAATCGCCATCAGCCAGGGCGGTGCGAAGCCGAGCAGTGCCGTCGCGACCGCACCCGCCAGTGCTCCGGCGAGGCCCCAGGCAAACGTGGAGCGATCGCTGCAGAGGGCGCCGTGCATCATGAGCACGATCGAACCGCCGAGCGCGCCGAGCCACGCGACATCGAGACCCGTCGCGGCCGCGTTCCACACCAAGCCGCCGAGGACGGCGACGGGCGCCGCGCGGGCGACGAAGCGCGCCGTTTCGCGCAGTGCTGCGCTCGAAACGCGACGCACCAGCAAGGAAAACGCCCAACCCACCAGGCCGGTCGCGACCAGCGCTCCGGCGAGCGGGTCCACGACCGCGAGTCCGGCGACCTGGAGGCCGGCGGTAGCGGCCGCGAACGGCAGAACGAGCAGGGCGGCGAGTCCCGTCCAGAGGAAGGGGCGCATCCATGCAAAGCGCCCCGCACGTTCCATGCGCGTCGCGGCGATGAGCAGGAAGGCGAGCGGCGAAAACGCGGCGCACGCGAGTGCGGCCCCCGACGCGAAGAGACCGGCCACGCCCAGCAGTGCGGCGTAGGCAATCACGAGCGCGACGCAGGTGGACCAGGCGTACACGGCGTCGCGCCGTTTGGCGAGCAGTCCGGCGGACAGGACCGCGCCGACCGATGCGGCCGAGGCGATCTGCGCAAACGAAACCGCGGCTACCGGACCGGCGCCCGTGAGCAGGTTGAATCGCTGGAGCAGCAGTACGATCGAGGGCAACAGCGCGGCGAGCGCACCGGCGACCAGTGTGGTGGAGAGCCTGCGTTCACCACTGCGCCCGGCGATTACCGCCGAGCCTGTTAGTGCGGCGACCCCGGCCAGGGGAAGTGCGACGGCAAGTTGAGAGACGTAAGCGAAGTTGAAGTGCGCCAGAAGCCCGGCGCCGACGGCAAAGAGCGCGGAGCTGATTCCGACCAGCGCCGCGGTGCGCGCCGCGTGCGTCGTGTCGTGGCTCCACTGCTCCTCGCGCGCCAGCAAGCGTCGGCAGATCGACTCGACCCGGTCGGCCTCGGTTCCGGTCGCGAGTTCGCTGCGCTCCCACGTGCGCACTTCGGCGATCATCTCGCGCGTGCGGCGCCGCAGGAAGGAGCGATAGTGCTGCGGCCGCATGAGCGACGGGCGGCCGGCCATGAATCGATCGAGTGCGTCGAGGACATCGATGGCGTCGGGGCGATCGCTCGGATTGCGCGCCAGACAGGCCAAGCAGATGTCCTGGAGCGCCGACGGAATCTGCCCGTCGTGAAGACGCGGCACGATCGGGTCGGCGTCTTCGATGCGCGCTTCGATCGCATCGGGCGCACCGCCCGGGAAGGGCATTTCGCCCGTCAACACGCGATACATCACGCTGCCGAACGAGAAGACATCCGACTTCGAGGAGATGCGCCCGCGCGGCGCGTGCTCGGGTGACGCGAAGTGCGGCAAGCCGGAAAAATCCGCCTCGCGCTTCGGCGTGGCGAGTACCGCCGCACCGACTCCGAAGTCCACGATCTGCACGACGCCCGTTTCGGCGACGATCACGTTGTTGGGCCTCAGGTCGAGGTGCAGAAGATCGGCGGCGTGCGCCTGCGCCAGCAATCCGGCGAAACCGCGCAGAATCAGGGCGCGGCCATCGAAGTCAAACTCGCCCGCAACGCGGTCGATCGGCTTGCCTTCCGCGTAGGGCGACACGAGCAGCGTGCCCTCCTCGGCATCGACCGACTCATGGACGGCGAGCAGGCCCTCGATACCAACGGCCGTCACCTTCTCGGCGCGCGTGAGAACGCGGGAGAGCAGCTTGGACGAGAGATCGACCGGGACGACACGCAGCACGACCGGATAGTTCTCACCGCTGGGATGCGCGTGATAGGCATCGCCCATCGTGCCGCAGCCGAGCTTGTTCGCAATCTGGAAGCCGCCCACCGCCTTCGGATGGGAACGAGAGGTCTGCGGCTCTTCGTCCGAATCTTCTTCCGCGACGGACCCGTACATCGGCTCGGGATCGGAATCGGTCTCCGCGTCGTGAATCGAGGCAGGTTCAGGCTCGATTTCCGCTTCGTAGACCGGCTCGGGCTCGGGCTCGAGTTCCGCCTCGTAGACGGGCTCGGGCTCCTGCTCGGGCTCCTGCTCGGGCTCCTGCTCGGGCTCCCGCTCGGGTTCGGCCTCGTACATCGACTGGACCAACGAGACGGGTTCGGGCTCGGCCTGCGGCTCGGGCTCGAACATCGGTCGCGACAACGCCTGGTGCTCGAGCATCGGCTCCGGCTCGACATCGAGCTCCTGCGGCAGCGCGATCGACACGACATGCGGCGCGGGCTCCTGCGGAAGCTCGTCGGGGATGGACTCGCTTGCGAGACCCTCGTTGTCTGATTCACCCGGTAGCTCGTCGCCGGTCCACGACTCCGAGTTGATCTTCTCGATTTTTTGATCGAGCCGCGCGAAGACCTCATCCCGGATCGACTCCGGAACGCGGCTGATGAACTCCTCGAGTTCCGGCTCCCAGCCCTCGGCAACGAGACGCTGGAACTCCTGCACCAAGGCATCGGTGTCGGGGGATTGGGTGTGGGTGAGCGGAGCGCCGGGCGCGTCGCCCGAATTCTCGTCGTGCGGCATCAAACTTTTCCTCTCGTACCTCTGCGGGAGCCTAGCCCTGTCCCAGCGACCCGAAAGCGGATTTCGAAAACCGTCCCGTGATGAAACAGTTGCCGGGTCGCCGGGCCGCCTCATGGCCCGCGGGTGATCTGGTCGATAGGCGATGCGTCGGAATCGACATGCTTCAACCCAAGCACCTATCCATCCGCCAGAAGATCCTCCTGATCGGTCTGCTCCCCGCCTGCGCCGGCCTGGCGCTGTCGTGCGCCATGTTCATATTGGCGGAGCGCCGCGAGTTCCGCACGCACTACACGGAGCGGCTCACCGCGATGGCCGACGTGATCGCGCGCGGCACCGGTCCGGCGCTGGCAGCCGGCGACCGGGATGAGGGCGCGCGTATCGTCGAAACGCTGGCGGCCGATTCGCGACTGCTGTCCGCCGTGATTCACGACCAGAGCGGCCGGCTCTTCGCGGGCTCTTCGTTCGGGCGCGGACCGCTGCCGGGCACGGTGACGAACGGCGATGAAAAGAGCATCTCGCTCTTCCGACCCGTGCGCGTCGATGGCCGCTCGCTCGGCTCCGTTCATCTGCGCGCCAGCGTGGAACCGCTCAACGAGATGCTGGCGCGCAACGCCTGGATGACCCTGTTCGTGCTGTTGGGGGCTGGCGGCCTCGCGCTCGGCACGGCGGTACGCCTCCGTCGCTGGATCACGCAGCCGGTCAGCGAGCTCTCCGAGCGTATGCGCGAGATCGCCGAGGGCGACGCCGACCTGACGCGCCACATCGAAATCGATCAGGATGACGAGATGGGCCAACTCGCCCACTGGTTCAACCACTACATCGACGTGCAGCGGCAGCGCATCGCGCGCCTGGCCGGCAACTCGCGCCTGCTCGGTGCGGCGAGCGACCAACTCGCCACGATTTCCGAACAGATGAGCACGAATGCCGACGAGACCTCGGGCCAGGCGAGCGTCGTCTCGTCCGCGTCGGAAAAGGTGAGCGCCAACCTGCAGAAGGTGGCCGCCGCGTCCGAGCAGTTGCACGGGGGAGCGCGCGAAATCGCCTCCCACGTCTCCAACTCAGTTCATGTCGCCGACAAGGCGGTGCGCGAGGCGACCGGGACGAGCGACACGCTGGCGCGCCTGACGACGAGCAGCGACGAGATCGGCGCGGTCGTGAAGGTGATCAACTCGATCGCCGAGCAGACCAACCTGCTCGCGCTCAACGCCACCATCGAGGCGGCGCGCGCGGGAGAGCTGGGCAAGGGCTTCGGCGTGGTCGCCAGCGAGGTCAAGGAGCTGGCGCGCGGCACCGCGAACGCCACCGAAGACATCGCGCGGCGCATCCAGGCCATCCAGGACGACACGCGCTCCGCCGTGGCGGCCATCGAGCGCATCGTCAAGGTCATCCATCACATCCGCGGCATCCAGAAGGAGATCGCGACCGCGATGGAGGAACAGACGATCACCACCAACGACATCGGCAAGAACGTCCTCGAGGCGGCGCACAGCTCGGCCGACATTTCCGGCAGCATCGTCGGCGTGGCGGAGGCGGCGCGCATGACCGCCAATGGCGTGCGCGAGACGCGGCGGGCGGCGGGCGAGCTGTCCGAGATGGCCGCCGATCTGGAACGTCTCGTATCGCGCTTCGTCTTCGAGCGGCCCGAGCGCGCCATCGCGGAGGAAATCGTGCAGGCGCCGCATGACCCGCATCCCGCGGAGATGGAAGCGTGGACGAGCTCCTCGGCGAGTTCCTGATCGAGAGCCACGAGCACCTCGCGCGCTTCGAGGTCGATCTCGTCGCACTCGAGCGCAGCCCGGAAGACCCGGAGCTCTTGGCCAGCGCCTATCGCGCCCTGCACACGATCAAGGGCAACTGCGGCTTCCTCGGGCTACCGCGCCTCGAGCAGGTCATGCATGCGTCCGAAACACTGCTCTCGCGCCTGCGGGACGGGGAGACGCGCTTCACGGCCGAGCTTGCCACGCTGCTGCTGCGCACGGTGGACGCGATACGAACGCAGCTCGACGCGATCGAGCAGGACGGCACGGAGGCCGAAGGCGACGACAGCGAGCTGATCGCGGCCCTCGACGACGAGCTGCTCACGGCCGCAGTACAGATTCCGGCGGAGACGGTGGCTGCTCCGACGGCGAAGCGAAGCGTGCGCATCGACGTCGAACTGCTCGACACGCTGCTCAACCTCGTGGGCGAACTGGTCACGATGCGCAACCGCGTACTCAGCACCGACGTGCGCGGCCACCAGGTCGAACGGCGTCGCGCCGCACGCCGCCAACTCGATCGTCTTACCGGAGAGCTCCAGGACGCGGTCATGCATGCCCGCATGGAACCCATCGGCCGGCTTTTCGAGCGCTTGCCGCGTCCGGTGCGCGACCTCGCCGCGGAACTGGGGCGCGATGTGGAGTTCGAGAGCGCGGGCGGCGAAACGGAGCTCGATCGCACGATCATCGAATCGATCGCCGACCCGCTCACCCACCTGGTTCGCAACGCGGTCGATCACGGAGTGGAAACGCCGGACGAGCGGCGCAGGAACGGCAAACCGCCCATGGCACGCGTGCGGCTGGCCGCGTTCCAATCGGGCAGCCAGGTCGTCATCGAGGTGAGCGACGACGGCCGGGGCATCGACCGCGGTGCGTTGATCGCCAAGGCGCGCGAGGCGGACATCGATACCGACACCGATCCGCTGCTGCTGATCTTCGAACCGGGTCTATCGACCGCGTCGGAGGTTTCGAGCGTGTCCGGCCGCGGCGTCGGCATGGATGTCGTGCGCGCCAACGTGGAATCGCTGGGCGGCAAGATCGAGATCGAAAGCGAACCGGGAGTCGGCACCACCGTACGCGTGCGCCTGCCCCTGACCCTTGCCATCGTGCCCGGCGTCATCGTGGAGAGCGGCGGCCAGCGGTTCGTGCTGGCGCAGCGCCACCTGCGGGAGATGCTCCGGCTTCGCTCGCGGGATGACCTCGACTACCTCCACGACGTGCCCGTCTACCGCCTGCACGGACGCCTGCTGCCCGTCGTCCTGCTCGACGAACAACTCGGTCTCGCCGCGCGCGAGGACGGCGGCACCTTCCTCGCCGTCATTCAAGCCGAAGGACGTCGCTTCGGCCTGCTGGTCGATCGCATCCTGGACACGCAGGAAATCGTCGTGAAGCCGTTGGGCGAGGCGCTGCGCGATCTCGGCATCTACGCCGGCGCGACCACACTGGGCGACGGTGAAGTCGCGTTGATCCTCGAGCCGGGTGCGCTCGCGGCGCGCGCGGGCGTACGCGCCGACCAGGCAGCGGCGGTACCGGTCGAACCCGAGGCACCGCCGCGCGAGGTCCCGCGTTTTCTGCTGGTGGAAACGCCGGACGGCCGCCGCATGCTCTTGCCGCTCGAGCGGATCGAAAGGCTGGCCGAGATCGATCCCCGACGCATCGAGAAAGTCGGAGGCCGGAGCGTACTCGCCTATCGCGGCAGCGTGCTCCCGTTGGCCGAGGAGTGCGCGGATCTCGAACTGCCGCCGGATCGATCCAGCGTTCCCATCGTCGTACTGCGCGGTCACGTGCAGCGGTTCGCCCTCGTGCTGGGCCGCGTCCGCGATGTCGTCGAGGCGCCCGCGCCCGAAGGGGCGGCGGGTACCGCGATCATCGCGGGCGAGGTCGCCGAGCGAGTCGATCTCGATGCGATGGAACAGCGCGCACTGGCGGCGGAGGAGGCGGCGCGATGAGCCGCAGGCTGTGCACCTTCAGCATTGGCCCGTACGCCTGTGCGCTCGACGTGAGCCTCGTGCAGGCGGTGCTGCGACCGGGTCGATGCACACCGGTGCCGTGCGCGCCGGAAGGCGTCGTCGGCCTGCTGTCGCTGCGCGGGCGGATCGTGACCGCCTACGACCTGGGCCCGCGCCTTGGGCTGACGCAGCGCCCCACGCCCGACGCGCCGTTCGGCATTCTGCTCGCTTCGGAATCGGCGGACCTGTGCCTGCTCGTGGACAGCCTGGGCGAGGTGGGCGACGCAGTGCAGGACCGCCTCGAGCCCGTGCCGACCAATATCGACGAGCGGGTCCAGTCCATGGTGGAAGCCGCCTACCGCGGGCCGAGCAACCTCTTCCTGGTGCTCTCGGAGGAAGCGATCAAGCCCTAGCGGGCAGGCGTCGATAGGGAAGACGGTGCAAACTCTCATCGTGGATGATTCCCGCACGGTTCGTCGTATCTTGCGCGGCGTACTGGAAGAGATCGGGTTCGAGGTTCTCGAGGCCGACAACGGCTACGCCGCGCTGCGGCAACTGGACGCCTCGCCCGACGTGGGACTCGTCTTGACCGACTGGGACATGCCGGAAATGGACGGCGTGGCGCTGCTGCGCAACCTGCGCGATCATCCCGACTACCGCCAACTGCCGGTCGTGATGATCACCCAGGAGGCGCGCGCGGAACGTATCCGCGAAGCGCTCAAGGCGGGGGCGAGCGACTACATCATGAAGCCCTTCACGCGCAGCCTACTGCTGCGCAAGATCTCGGCTCTCGGTGTCGCGGCCACGCGCCCACCCCGCGTTCTGGTCGTGGACGACGCCGCGGTGGTACGGCGACTGGTCATGGAGCGCATCGAGGCGGATCCCGATCTCGACCTCGCCGGATCGGCCGCGGACGGCGCGCGCGCGCTGGAAATGGTCGCGGCGGACCGGCCCGACATCGTCATTCTCGATGTCGAGATGCCGGGACTGGACGGCCTGGAGACGCTGGCGAAGCTGCGGGCGCACGATCGCGAGCTGCCCGTCGTGATGTACTCGGTGCTCACCGAGCGTGGCGCGCGCGCGACGCTCGAGGCGCTGTCGCTGGGTGCCATCGACTACGTCACGAAACCGCGCGGCGAGGGCGACATCGAATCGGTGCGCCGGGTCATCGACGTCGAGCTGCTCGGACGCATCAAGACAATCTGCGGCGAGATGGCGCGGCAGAAGGTCCAGCCCCTGCGGCCGGCAATACCGCGCGCACCGCTCGCGTCACGGCGGCCGCGGCTGATCGTGGTGGCGGCAAGCACGGGCGGTCCCGAGGCCCTCGCGCAGTTGCTGACGCCGCTCGCCGCGGATTTCCCCGTTCCGATCGTGGTGGCGCAGCACATGCCTCCGATCTTCACGACCCACTTCGCGCGACGACTCGACAAGCAACTCGCGTTGCGCGTGCAGGAAGCGGAAGACGGCTCGCGCATCGAGGGACCGGGCGTCTGGATCCTGCCCGGAGGCAAGGCGTCACGCGTCGAAGCCGACGGCTCGGAGCTTACGCTCTCCGTCACACCCACCGCGGTTCCCGGCCCCAAGCCTCCCGCCGACGAACTCTTCCGATCGGCCGCGGAAGTCTGCGGCGCGGAGACGCTCGCCTTCGTCCTGACCGGGATGGGGCGCGACGGCATGCTGGGCGCGGCCGCGATCGCGGCAGCACGCGGCCGGGTCCTCGTGCAGGACCGCAATTCGGCGGTTGTCAGCAGCATGCCCCGCGCGGTCATCGACGCGGGCGTCGCGGAGCAGGAGCTGCCGCCGCAAGAGCTTGCCGCACTACTCATCGAATTGGCCGCATCGGCCGCCGGCAGGAAACCCTGATGGAAGGCGAAGTGCTGATCGAGCTCGTCGGGCAGGCACAGTCCATCGCCGCGGCGTGTGAATATCGCCTGCGCATACGAGAATCCGGTGGCGCGGAATCGACGCTGATCCTCGGCGACGCCACGGTGTCGATCGGGAGATCGGACGCCAACGACATTCACGCCGACGACGCGGAGCTCTCCCGGTTCCACGCGAACCTCGCGCTCGAAGCGGGCAGCTGGATCCTCACCGACCTTTCCTCCAAGAACGGCACCTGCGTCAATGGCCGCGCCTGCGACCGGCACGTGCTCCAGCACGGCGATCGGATCCAGGCGGGCGAGATGCTGATCGTCTTCGAGCAGACCGGCGACGCGACGCCGCGCGCCCGCGGACCGATCGGCGACAGCAGCGAACGGCTCGATCCCCTGCTCAGTTTCGGCGAGATGCTGGCCTGCGCGGAGGAAGAGCTGGCGGTACTGGATGCCATCGTGGGCAACCTGCGCGATCTCATCGCCTGCGAACGGGCCACCATCATCCTCGTCGAGGAAGGCTCGTCCAAGCCGCTCATGCAATTCACCAACCAGGACACGGTGACCGGCGAATCGAACGAGGTCAGCGACTCGAACCTGCGACGCGCGCTCGAAGCGGATCAGCCGACGCTCGAGACGCTCCCGGGACCGATCCCCCACCATCTCCTCATGGCGCCGCTCCAGTCACGCTACCGCAAGGTCGGCGTGATCCTGCTGGAGCGCGGCATGAACGCGCACCCGTTCGACGAGGCGGATCTGCAGATCACGTCGATCGCGGCGGCGCATATCACCAGCTTCCTGAGGACGGTGCTCTGATGCGCGTACTGGTGGTGGACGACTCGCGCGTGGCGCGCGCGGTACTGCGCAAGGTGCTGGGCGAAATCGGCTACTCCGTCGTGCATGAGGCATCGGACGGGGCGGAGGCGCTGGTCAAGCTGCGCGAGTCGGAGTTCGACCTCGTGATCACCGACTGGACGATGCCCCGCATGGACGGCATCGAGCTCGTGCGCGCGATTCGAAAGTCGCCCGAGCTCGAGATGCCGGTGCTGATGATTTCCGGCGAAACCTACACCACCCGCTTCCTCGAAGTTATCCGCGCCGGCGCGCAGGCGTATCTGCCCAAGCCGTTCACGGCGGTCGCGCTGCGGCGGAAGATCGCCGAGGTCGTCAAGAAGCAGAACATGAAGACCGCCGAGAAAACCGAGGCGGCCATCAGCGGACGGCTCGCCGACGTGGGCTTTCCGGAACTGGTCCAGTTCGTCAGTTCCTGCGTGCTCTCCGGCCGGCTCATTCTCAAGCATGACGAGAGCGGCGTGCCGCGCCACGGCGAGATCGACGTGCGAACCGGCGAAGTCGTCGCCGCGTTCTGCGGGCAGCACTCCGGCGACGAAGCCGTCTACGCGATGGCGGAGTGGGAAGACGGCACGTTCAGCTTCGAGCCCAACACCGAAGAGATCGACACGAACACCTCCATGCCGACGCTCACCCTGCTCGTCGAAGCCATGAAGGTGCGGGACGAACGCGCTCGGACGTAAGCATGAACATGAGCTCGAGGCTTCAAGCTTCGAGCCTCTTCAAAAACTCTATCGCTTCGTTTCTGACGACCCCGTGCCGTAGTGCTTGCGAACGTCCGCCTCGGTGCGGATCTC
>CBDURV010000103.1:0-9898 GCA_965369495.1 uncultured bacterium | reverse complement strand
CCCCACCATTTTCATACCCTAATCCGTCAACCTCGATTATTTGCGGTGACTGTTGTTCAGACGTGTTATCTTCCGATCTAAGAATCAGGAACGCCTCGATCAGACTCACCGCGAGTACGAGAATGAGCACGACGGGCATCACGCGCAGAACGCGCCCCATCTGCCCCTCCACGAAAAGCAGCGGCCCGAAGATGCAGACCGTCGTCAGGAACGAGGAGATCACGCCGTTGCGCACCTGCGCCACGCCATCGACCACGGCCTCGAGCGGTGCCTTGCCGCGCTGTCGCTGCGCCGCGATGTTCTCGGCGAGCACGATCGCGTCATCCATCAGCAGGCCCAGCGCCAGCAGCAGGCCGACCATGCTGACCATGTTGATCGACTGGTCGAGCACGCCCATGGCCCACAGGCCGCCGAGGAACGAAACCGGCAGGCCCATCGCGACCCAGAACGAGAAGCGGAAGGAGAAGAAGAGCGCCATCGTGATGAAGACCAGCACGAGGCCTTGGATGCCATTGACCGTCAGCATCTGGAGGCGGTCACGCACGATCGAGGACATGTCTTCGATGAGCGTCAACTCGACCGTCGCCGGCAGGCGCTGGCGCTCGCGGTCCACGAACGCGGCCACGGCGTCGCGCACGCGCAGCGTGTCCTCGCTACGGCTCTTGTGCACCTCAAGCACGCCGGCACGCCGACCGTCGAGCAGGATCTTCGCCTCGTCCAGTTCGAATCGGTCGGTGACGCTGCCCAGGTCGCCCAGACGAATTTCGCCGGCGCCCGGAACGGCGACAATGACCAGTTCGGCGAGGTCGGCGGGCGTGCGGCGCTCGTCCACGAAGCGCACGAGGATTTCGTTATCGCGCGTCGTGATGGTGCCGGCCGGAAGGTCCACGCTCTGGCCCTGCACCACCGCGGCCACGTCTGCCACGCTCAGTCCGTGTTGCTGCAGCGCCTGCATGGAGAGCTCGACGCGCAACTGGTGGTCGGAAAAGCCGCGCAACTCGACTAGGCCGACGCCCGTCTCGCGACGCATGCGGACTTCCAGGTTTTCGCAGAGTGCTTTGAGATCGGGCACCGTCGCGTTGGCCGTGACGCCCACGGAAATCACGCGATCGGTGCGCCCGCGTTCGACGATGACCGGCGCCTCGGCGAGCGCGGGCCAGTCGTCGATCGCGTCGATCTCGCTGCGAATGTCGTCCAGGAAAACCTGCAGATCGCCGGTGGACGCCATCTCCACCACGACCAGCCCCACCCCCTCGCGCGCCTCAGAGATCATCTCCTCGGAATCGTCCACCCGCTCCAGCGCGTCCTCGATGCGACGGCAGATGGCGTCTTCCACCTCTTCGGCGGCGGCGCCCGGGTAGACCACGCGCACCTCGACCTTGCGGGCGGCGAAGTGCGGAAAGGTCTCGCGCCGCAGGTTGCCCACGGAGAGCAGCCCAATGGCAACGAGCGCAACCATCAGCAGATTCGCGGCAGTCGGGTGGGATGCGAAAAAGCGGATCATTGCGGCGCGAGCAACATTCCTTCGAGGGCCGGAATCAGGTCGGTCAGGACGATCCTGTCGCCGGCGACCAGGCCCTCCGACAAACAGAGTTCGTCACCGACGGCGAAGTCCACCTTGACCGGCCGCGTCACGAGACGACTTTCGCCGTCGATGAGGTAGACGCGCCCCTCGTGCAGCGCCGAACGCGGAATCACGATGCGCCCCTCGCGAGGCTTGCCGCGCAATTCGACCTCGACGAACATGCCCTTGACCAGCGGCGGCCGGATTCCCGGCGTCGCCTGGCGATACGGCTTGTCCACGGCCACCACGATGCCGATGGTGCGCGTCTTCGGGTCGATCACGTCGCGCAGTCGCACGAAACGCGCGTCCCAGGAGACGTCGATGCCGCTGCCGCGCAGATGCACCGTGGGCCGCAACCCGAAGCGCGACCAGAACGCGGGATCGGTGAGTGCCGAGCGGAAGTCCTCGTCCGACAAGCGGTTGATGAGCGGGCGCACGTGCGAAATGGGCAGGTGCGCCTCGACCTCGACGACTTGGATGCCGTCCGCCTCGATCATCACGGAACCGAGAGCGACTGCCTGCGTGCGTACGACGTTGACCGCCGCGATGCGACACGCGAAGGGAGCCCTGATGACGGCGCGCTCGATGTCGAGCAGCGCCTGGCCGCGGCGCGCGCGCGCACTGTCCAACTGCGCGGCGAGCACCAGGCGCTCCGAGGGGGCAAGACGCAGCGAGTTCTCAAGCCGGGCGACGACCGCCTCCTGGACGAGTACCTGCCTCCGGTCGCGATCGACATCGGCCTGGGAAATCGCGCTGCGCTCCACGAGCGACTCGGTGCGTTTGAGATCCTTGGCGGCCAGCACCAACGACTCGCGCTCGATGCGGAGCAGCGCGTTGTCGTTGGTCACAGTCGCCTCGAGCTTCGCCTTTTGCGCCTCGAGCGAAGCGATCTCCGATTCGAGACGCGCTACCTCCAACTTGATCTCCACGTCGTCCAGGCGCAGGAGCTCGGCACCCTCGGCGAAGAACTGCCCGGCATCCAGGCGCTCGGCCGTGAAGATCACGCGCGCCTTGACTTCGGCGACCGCGCGCCACGTCCGTGCGGGTTGCGCGGTGCCGTAGCCGAGGCCGACCGGCGTCACCGTGCGGGGCGCGATCGTCAGCACGCGAACGGGCCGCGCGGTTTCGGCAATGGCGCTGCGCTCCGGCTGCGTCTTGCCGCGTACCAGCCAGATCGCCAGCGCGAGGCCGATAATCAGCGGCGGCAGGATGAGCAGTTTCTTGAACTTAGCCACAGCCGCCACCCGCGGACTTGGAGGCGACGGCCACTTTGACCTTCTTCTCGAACTGCCGTTCCGACACGCGCTCTGCATCCGGGCGCGCGGCGGCGTGACGCTCACCGAGCGCCGCGTCGAACGGCGCGCCTTCGTGGTACGCGCCGACCCAAGCATCGATTCCACCCTCGAGCAGGTAGACGTTCGTGAGTCCGAGCGCGCGCAGACGCTTCCACGTCTCCTCTTCGCTATGCTCATCGGAGCCCACCACGACCTTGACCGCAGTGGCCGGCAAGTCGCGCGTCCACGTGTCGCGACCCGGGCGCGGCGCGACTCGACGGCTATCGCTGATGTGGAAGAGGTTGAACTCCGCATCGGGGCGCGTGTCGAGCACGGCAAGCCGCACCTGGTTGTTGTGCAGCAGCGACAACAACTCGGCGGGATCGATGTGCGTCCCGCGCTCGTCCAGCTCCGCCTGGAGTTCCGGCTCGGTCCGTTTCAGGCGGTCCTCCAGGGTGGGATCGCCGAGCAGGAGCACCAGCAATCCGAGCGCGATGAGAACAGCGGCAGCCCAGTTGCTCACGACTCCCCCTTCGAGAACCGGCCTTCGGCCCACTCCGCGAACTTGAACGCGCCGAGCGCCATCGCGATGACACCGAGCACGACGACGCCGCTGGAAACACCGGCCCAATCGGGAATCGTGAGACGGCCCAGGAAGCCCGCGTTGTTCCAGAAGTCGGCGAAAAACGGTTCCGTCTCGGCGAAGGCGACGATGCCGATTCCGGTGCCCAGCAGAAACATCAGTCCGTCCAGTTTACCCGTCGCGACCGCGACGATCGAGGTGCCGGGTCAGTAGCCGCCGATGAGGAAGCCGACCCCCAGCAGCAGGCCGCCGACCAATTGTGGCCAGAGGTGCGTCGGGTTGACCCAGACCTTTTCGAAGTCGAGCAGGTGCAACGAGGAGCTCAGGAAGATCAGCACCATCGCGACGACGATGCCGGTGAACATGACCTTCAGCACGGTCATGTCGTTCAGATAGAACTGGCCGGCGAGCTTGCGTGAGTCGCCGAATCCGGCGCGCTCGAGAATGAACCCGAACGCAAATCCGAACGCGAGCGCGACGAGTCCGGCGCCGACGGCTCCGAGGGTAGTGGGATCGAACGGCGCCATGTCAGTTCCAGAACCTGCGGAAGGGATAGGCCACGGCGTAGCCGCCCGCAAAGACCATGAACATGAACAGCCAACTGCCGAGCGCGAGCACCGCACCGCCCGAAAGCGCCTGGCCCGACGTGCACCCGCGCGCCATGCGTGCCGCGTAGCCCACGAGCAACCCGCCGATCAGGGCCATCATCCAGCGTGTGCGGCGCGACACGTTGGGCCCGGCCAGCGTCTGGATACGCACGCGCTTGCCCAGCAGTCCGGATACGAGTCCACCCAGCGCAACGCCGACCACGGCCCAAACGAGCCAATGGTTGAGCGGATTCGCGTCGCCGCCGGCGATGGCCGCCCACTGCGGCGTCCGGTCAACGTGCTCGGGAGCCACGGCCTTCACGCCGGTCGCGGCAATGCGCTGGATTCCCCCTGACGCACCGAGACCATGCCCGGTCAAGACGTAGGAGAGGAAGAGGACGATCCCCAGTGCGGCGCCCGCGACATAGGAATTCGTGTAGCGCGTCATTCGTGCTCCTTCGCGTCCGGCTCCGGTGTCTCTTCGTAGCCGGTGATCATGGCGCGGATGTTCGAGGTCGGCGTGTGGCCGGTCGTCGTCAGGTAGATATGCAGAACGAGGAACGCGCCGAAGAGCCATGCGATCAGGGTGTGCGCCGGCCCCAACATCGCCAAACCTCCAAGCGCGCCCGCCCACTCCGGCCAACGCTGCAGTCCCCAGATGAGCAGGCCGGTGAGCGCCTGCAGCGGAAGCAGGATGTTCAGGATCGCCAGGTAGGTGACCTGCTGCAGCGGGTTGAGCTTGTGGCCCGGCCGCCGCTCGAGCGGATGCGGCTCGCCCTTGAAGATGCCGCGCAGGTAGTAGAGCGCCTGGCGCCCCGCCATCGTGAAGAAGTCGTGCGGTTCCGGCAGGTACTCGCGGATGCGGCCCGTGGTCAGGTGGTAGAAGAGGCCGAACGCCGCGTTCGCGATGAGCACGAACCCGAGCACCGAGTGCACGGCGACCGCCGCGGCGAAGCCGAAGACCGGGAACGACTCGGGCGCGTGGATTTCGAGACCGGTCAGCAGCAGCAGGATAATGATCAGCGCCTGCAGCCAATGCCAGATGCGCTGATAGGCGGAGTAGAGGTAGACGCGCTTGGTCTTCATGCCCGACCTCGCGCGGCAAGCCAACGCAACACGCCGTGGCCGAGTGCGCCGACGCAAACCAGCAGCGTCACGCCGATGCCGAGCATGTCAATCCAGCCCACGCGCTCGTGGCCCAACACGTAGTAGCCCTGCGCCGCCGCATCGAACGCGGGCACGCCTGCGGGAACGCCCGCGCCAGCAGGCGGCGTCCCGAGTTCCATCTTCCGGCCGACGCGCGAGTCGAGCGCGTGGCACTCCGCGCAATCGCGAAGCGCGTAGGCGCCCGGCACGACGTTGTGGTTGAGCCGATAGGCGTGGACGCGGCCTTCGACGTTGCCGTCCGGCGCGCGCGTCCACTCGACCATCAGATTGAACGGCGCCAGGCGCCCCTCGTCGTCCGGAAGCAGCACGGGCTCCCAGCCGGTGATAAGCGAACGCGGATCATCGACCGGGCCAATCACGCCGCGATACTCGATGCGCGGATCGCCGTCGCCGGTCCAATCGGTAACGCTCCGCGCCGGTGCGTAGACGCGCGGGATGTGGCACGCCTCGCAGCGCACGCGCGCCATGTGACGCTCGCGATAAGGCAGCCAATCGTGCGTCTGGTCCGTCCGATGGCAATCGGCGCATTCGCGAATCGTCCCGGCGCGCGCGAACTCGTGGTCGGGCTGTTTGAGATAGGCGGTGAACGCCGGCCGGCGCGCATCGAATTTCAGGTGCTCCGGGCGCGTGTCGTCGCCCTCCTGCCGGAAGACCGGATTGTTCGGCGCGTGATGGCATGCCGCGCAGCGGACCAGCCGTTCGGTGTGGATGTCCCACGCGAATGTCAGCCGCTCCTTGCCCGCCAAGTTGAGGGCCGACTGCTTGAGGCGCTGCGCGCTGAACACCTGCCCGCGCGTGGCCAATTCGATATCATCGAGCTTGCCGCGCAGCGAGAGGGGTTCGGGGCCTGCATGCACCGGCCCGTGGCAGAAGCCACAGTTGCGGTTCGGCGGATCGCGCGGCACGAGATCGATCTGGCCGTCCCGGAAGCGCTTCGCGTCGTAGGTCCAGCCCTTCTCAGTGCGCTTCACGATGCCGGTGCGCGCCAAAGTCGCCGTGGCCGCCCACGCGAAGCGGCCGGCGCGCAACTCGCTCACGCGCGCGTCGTTGTCGGCCTCGGCGAGGTGGCACAAAAAGCAGTTCATCTCGGCCGGCGCGCCGCCGCCACCGGTATGCCGAGCCCCGTACTTGCGCATCCAGGCCGCGGCGTCGAGATCCGCGCCCGCTCGAGTCAGGGGCGGCTGCTTGCCGAACGCGGTGACGTGATAGTTGTGCGCCGCGATGTAGGCGGTGTCGTGGCACACACCGCAGGTCCTGCGTGGCGAAACCGGCGCACCATTCTTGAGGCCACTATCGAGAATGTTGCGGCCCATGGCGTCGAGCAGCTGGAACCGCGGGTGCAGCGACGGCTCCTGCGCTACGGAGACCACCGCAAGCACCAACAGCACACTGAGCAACCTCAACGGCGGCCCCCGTGCAGCGCCGGATCGCCCGGATAGCCGAGCGCCTTCCAGTTCATGCGCCCCTGATCGCCGTGGCAGTCGGTGCACTGCAGCGCCTTGTCCTTGGTCGCCACCATGTGCGAAAGCGGCCAGTACATTTCCGTCGCGACAAACCCGTACTCGCCGCTGTACGGCGTGCCGGTCGCTTCCGCGCCCAGTCGCAGCGCCTTGTCCCAGTCGAAATCGGTCCAGTAACCGCCCGTCCCGAACGTCTTGGGAATCAGCAGGTAGAGGTGGCGCTTGTCGTAGATCTGCTTGCCGCGGTGGACCTTGAAGGGCCAGATCTTGGCCTTGGAATCCTTCGCGTCGCCGCGCGGCGAGTTGATCAGGAGCAGTTCGTCGGGATCGATCTTGTCGCCCTGGATGTAGCGCGTCGCGTGGCCGTTGTACCAGTAGTACTCGGGCGCCAGGTTGCGACCGAAGGTGAACGTGCCCTTCTTCTTGTTGTAGGTGCGCGGCGGCGCCTTGACGTTGTCGCGCCCGGCCGTTGACCAGTCCCAACTCATCTTGGTGGCCGCGCCCACGGCCATGTGCGGAATGTGGCACGCCTGGCAGGCGACGCTCTTCGTGTGGGCGTCGAGGCGTTCGTTGCCATGCGGTCGCTCGGAGTGGCAGTCGATGCAACGCACGCGGTTGGTGTCATCGATGCTCACCGACATGGAGCGGCCGGGAATGTCGTGGTGCTTCGTGCGGTGGCAGTCCTGGCAGAGCAGGTCGTGGCGCCCCATGTGCGCGTCGATGCGCTCGGACGGGAAGTACATGGAGGCATCGAGGTCGCCGTGCTTGACCGCGTCGCCGCCGCCACCGAGGAAGTGGCAGACGCCGCAATTCTCGCGCGTCGGTGCGCCAACGCTGCGCGCGGCCGCCAACAGGTCCACGCCCTCGGCGGGATCGCCCGCCTGCGTGGGGTCTTTCTGATACCCGCCCGACGTGTCGTGGCAAACCAAGCAGTCCACGCGCGTCATGTCGGAGAAGTCGAAGCTGTCGTCGCGCCAGCCGTACCCGGCGTGGCAGGAAGTGCAGCGCGGCCAATTGGACTGGATGCCGATGCAGAAGTTGTTGACGAGGTTCTTCTTGCCGATGCGCATCGGTTCCGCGTGACCGGGAACCGAAACCTCGTGACCGACCCACGTCCAATGCGACGTCTTCATGAAGTCGTGCGCCGCCTGCTCGTGGCACTTCAGGCATGCGCGCGTAACGGCCGGACCGTCATCGAACGGGCCACTGATGAGCGCGGCGTGATTGAGGTGCTGCGATCGCGTCGGCATGGCCGCCCACGGATCATCCAAAGACGGAGGCTGCTCAGGCCACGCGAACGCGGCAACAATTCCTCCGACAAACAGGAAGGGAAGCAGGCCCAGGATTGTTCGAGTCACCGACATGTTGTTCTGATCCGAGAAACGCGACGCTTCAACGGTAGTTGAAGGGTCAAGCCGAAGGTGCTGACTCTATGCAAATGCGCGACCGAACCAAACACGCGGTTTCCGGTAGAACTGCGGCGACGAGTGCAACATGGAACACGACGGCTACCGACTCTCCGATGAGAGCAATGCGCTGCTGCGTCGTCTCGGCAGTGCACGTCGCCGTTTCTGGGTCGGCCGCGCGGACTCGGCCGCGATCCTCGACGAACTCGAACAGCGCGGCGAGCCGGCTGCGATTCCCGGGTTGATGGCGTTCCTGGTGGGCGCCAAAGGCGGCGAGGCCGTGCGCGGTGCGCAAGTTTTGCGCACGCTGGTCGGGCGCGTTTCCAACCGCGACCTCGCGTGGCTTGACCGACTCGTACGTAGCTGGGCATGGCAGTTCGAGGACACGTGGGAACGGTTGCGGCCCGGCGGCGTCAAGCGCCTCGCGCGGGTCGGAGACGACGCATGGGCCGTGCTCGCCGTCTGCTGTTCGCACCCGAACGGCTACGTGCGCGAAGAGGCGGTTCGTCTTCTGCGCGAGGAGCGCAGCGGACGCGAGCTACGGTTCCTTCTGCTCCGCGCCAACGACTGGGTCAAGCCGGTGCGAGTCGCCGCGAAGCAGGCCGTGCTCGACCGCGTGACGAGCGAGCATGCGCCGCGTTTCGTAGCGTGTCTCGACCTCGTGGCCAACCTCAACCGAGCGGGGGGCGGCGCGCACGCGGATTTGGTACACGACATCACCGCGCTGATCAGCAGGGACGAGTCGGTCGAGGCACTGCGTGCGGGCCTCGCCGCACCTGAGCGTCGAACGCGCCGGCTCGCGTACCGCGTGGCGCTGCAATCAACCCTCGCATCCGAGGCAATCGTGCTGGGACTCGCCGGCGACGACACGCTCGTCCGCCTAATCTGCGCGCGGCGCGCGACCGAACTCCCGCTCGCATCCGTCATGGCAGAGCTGCGCCACGATCCGAGCACGGCGCTGCGGCAACTCGGACTGCGTTCGCTGCTGGCGAACTCCCCCGATCGCGCCGACACGGCCCTGCGCGAGGCGCTACTCGACCGGAGTGGTGCGCTGCGATCGCTGGCCCGCTACCACCTTGCGCAACGCGGCGAGTTTGACATGACCGCCTTCTATCGCGCTGCGATCAGTGAACGGCGCTCTCTCTACGCGGCACTCTGCGGGCTGGGCGAGACCGGCGACGCCGCCGACCTCCCGACTTTCGAACGACACCTCGATGACGAGACGCCGCGCGTCCGCTGCGCCGCGCTCCGTGGTCTCGCGCGCCTGGCGGCAAACGTGCCCTACGGGCAGCTACTCACTGCGCTCGACGATCGCTCGCCGCGCGTCGCGCGCACGGCGGCGGTGCTGCTCCTGCGGCATGCGGGCGGACTCGATCGCGAAACGCTTTGGGACAAGTGGGAACATCCCGCCCACGCTCACAGTCGCAAGCAGGCGCTCCGACTCATCGGCGCAGGTCGCAAGTGGGACGCAGGAACCCTTGTCCTGCGTGCCACGCGCAGCCGACAGGAAGACGCGCGCGCCCTGGCAATGTCCGCACTGCGTCGCTGGCTGGCGCGCTACAACCACACCTTCGCCACGCCCTCGCCGGAAGATCTCGAACGCTTCACCCAGGCAATCGACGGAGCGCGCGTGAGCGACGCAACACGATCGAACCTGCGGCACATCGCCAAGAGCTGGACGCCGTGAGTCTCACTTCGGATCTGCCGCCAGATGTTCCCGCATCCAGAGGATCAGCTCATCTTCGGAGAGCTCACCCGCGGCCAAGCTCTGGAACGTCGAGTACTTCTCCTCCCTCGAGGCCGCTAGCCCGGATAATTCACGACGGCTGACGAAAAAGGGACCTCCCTGCCTGCCAG
>CBDURV010000102.1:0-10011 GCA_965369495.1 uncultured bacterium | reverse complement strand
CAGCCCGCCGGCGTGAGGATTCGACCGTGCATTCCGGGGCGCGCCGCCAAGTCGAGTCGAATCGTCCCTGGCTCGTCGCCTGCACCAACGAAGACGCTGGGCGAACGCAGCGAATCGGACTCCGCGCGGATGTCCGAGTCCACCGCCGCGAGACGCACGGCGCCGCGCTTCGGCGTCCAGCGCAGGGTGCGTGCGTTTTCGTCGGTCGTCACGGTGATGCGCGCCACATCCGGTTGATCTCCGTTCGGCAACCGAACGTCGAATTCGCAGATGCGCTCGTTTTCGACCGCGGGCAGCGCCTCCTCCATCTGCGCGCCCGTGGGTTCGGAGTCGGGATTCGCGCTGCTCGCGCCGGCTCGGTTCACTTCGGCGCGGCCCGCATCGCTGCGCAGTTGCTGCCCGATGACGACGCCCACCAGCAGTGCCACGCCAATGATCGCGGCGCGCATCACGGGACGTTTACCTCCGTTGCGACCGGAATCGTCACGCGCCGCTTCCACCACTGCATCGTCTCGGAACTCCTGCCGGACAACTCGTAGACGCCCGCAGCGAAGTGGTGGAGCTGGAGTTCGCCGCTCTCCGGGACAGCGACTCTCCATGTTTCAACGCCCTGCTCGCCACCCGTGGGCGTGATGCTGATTCCGCTCTCGCCGCTTGCGCAGATGATCTTGAGCGGATAGAGCGGCGGCACCGCGATCCACGCCGGGTTCTTGCCCGACTTGATCGTGATGCGCTCGCGCGCGATCGTCCAGAACTGGCCGCGGTCGCCGCCGGGTGGCTGCCTGGGATAAGGGCGCTTGATACCGAGCACCAACTCCACCTCGCCTGGTTGAAATGGACCGATCTCCCGTACGCCCTTGTCGTCGATGCCCGACTGCCCGCGCGCGCCGAATGCGAACCTGTATCCGGGTCGGCTCACGTGCAGAAAGAGCTGGCCGGCCAGACCGCTCGCCTGGAAACGTTCGACCGTCACTTGAAGGGTTACCGCCGGCTTGAGCCGAACGACCAGCTCGTCGGATCCCGACGCATCGAAAGGAACGGCGGCAACTCCGAACTCGTGCGAGCCAACCAGCAGTGTGCCCTCTCCGCCACGCGATTGCACAACCGCGGATCCGTCACCCAGCTTGACGACCGTTGCAGGCGACGGGGTCCTGGCGCCGCGACCCTCGTACGCGAAGGAGTATCCGACATCTTTCGCGGGCTGGCCGTCGGGCCCGAGCACGCGCACGATGCGACCCTGCGGCTGAAAGTGCAACGTGCAGCGCGCAAGTCCCTCGGCGACTACAACTTCGGTGTGTGCCGCGGCGCGACCGCCGCCGATCCCCGCAGCCACGATGTAGCGGCCAGGCGGCAGATCGACGATGACAAACTCGCGCGTGTCCCTGGTGAGTTCCGCGCGCGTTCCGAACACTCCGAAGAGATCGGCCGCGAAGGCCACCGCGGGCCCGACTCGCACCTGCAGTCTGCGTGCACTCGCACCATCGGGAAGCACAACGCTGCCACGGATGCCAGTGGGCTCGCGCAACTGCAACGTGACCTGCTGCGCGGGTCCCGGGCTGACGATGCGAACGGTATCGGACTCGTATTCCTCCGCGATGCCCGCCGTCGCCCTGAGCGAGAACTCGCCCGGCGCCAACCGGCTGACGATGTTGTCGGGAGCCCAGCTGGATCTCGCGTAGCCGTCGCGTGGCTCCCAGTGCAATTGCGCCTGATCGGGTTGGGTGCCGTCCGGCATGCGCACATCCACGTTGCAGCGCAGCGTCGGAATCGCGGTGAAATCTGCGGTTTCACCCGCGCGTGCGTACGCCCACCCGCGCCCGTCCGGGCCTGTCATACGAAAGTCGTCGTGGCGCGCGCCGACAGTCCATTCCCGCTTGCCTACATCCGAGATCCGGTAGTGCCCGCTCGCGTCGGACTGCGTTTCGTGCAACGCCTCCGGGAGGCTATTGGCGTGGGCCGACACGGCTGCGCCGCCAACGGGCTGGCCGTCGGTCGTGAGAATGCGTCCCCGAATCACGTCGGTGCTATTCGAGACTTCCGTCGCGTGCGATCGCCGCTGGCGATCACTGCGCGCCTCGCCATCGCCGTACCCAAGGGCGATTCCCACCCCGAGCGCAATCAGGGACAAAAGCAGCGTGACCCGCACCGGCGCAATCCTAGCGGGAAGTTGTGCCGCGGAGCTGCCCGACCTTCCGTTCTCGCTTACATTTGAGGGATGCTCCGCCCCCTGCCCATTCTGGCTCTGCAGGTCCTGTTGGCCCTG
Organism: uncultured bacterium; assembly: GCA_965369495.1. GTDB lineage: Bacteria > Planctomycetota > PLA2 > PLA2 > PLA2 > JBCDBY01. The sequence goes on along the minus strand of CBDURV010000102.1, from coordinate 7,748 downwards.
CCCGCGCTGGCCGACACGCTCTACCTCAAGACCAACGGCAAGCCGATTGCCAAGAACATCATGGTCATCGAGGAGACGCCGGACAGATACGTCTACCTCGACAAGTCGCTCAAGCAGCGCTCCTATTCCAAGTCGATGGTGGGCCGCATGACCCGGGAGCGCACCGACATTCACGAGTACAAGGAGCGCTTCGACGCGCTCAAGGATGGCGCCGCCGCCGTTGCACTCGCGGAGTGGGCCGGCAAGAAGCGTTTCGGCAAAGCGGTCATCGCGGCGACGTGGGAAAAGGTGATCGAACTCGATCCCGCGAACGCGAAGGCGCACGAGGCGCTCGGCCACGTTCTATACAAGGACGAGTGGATGACGCCGGCGGAGCGGGACGGGGCGATCGAACGGGACGAGGCCGACGCGATGGCCGCCAAGGGCCTCGTGAAGCACAACGACATGTGGGTCACGCCGGAGGACAAGGCCAACCTCGAAAACGGGCTGGTCAAGCACGACGGCAAGTGGATGACGCCCGACCAGGTCAAAGAGGCGCAGGGCTTCGTCAAGTTCGGCGGCAAGTGGGTCAAGAAGGACGAACTGGAAATCCAGAAGCTGATGGGCCCCGCGCGGCGCGCGACCGGCCTCGGCGAACGGCTCCAGGTGATCATGACCGAGAACTATGCCGTGCTCGGGGACCTGCCCAAAAACCAGCTCGAAATCCTCGGCAAGACGATGGAGAAGCTGCACGCGGAGTGGCTCAAGGTGTTTCCGCAGGCGCGCGGCGATCGCCAACTGCTGCCCGGCAAACAGCGCGTCTACGTCTTCAAGAAGGCGCGCCCGTACCAGAAGCTCTGCAAGTGGGTCTATAGCCAGTACGAGAAGAGCGGCGAGCACAGCAAGGAGGCGCTGCGACTGGAAAAGGGCCGCATGAAGATGCGCCAGCGCGAGACGTCGTTCTGGGAGGTGCAGTTCCAGCGTGTGAGCGAGTCCGGCGTGGAGTACGGGGGCGCCGGCGACGACGAGGTGATGAGCGCGCATGTGCAGATGCCCGATCCGTTCGAGGGGCTCAAGGCGCACTGCGTCCACTTCGGCGCGAACATCCTCGCGACGCGTTGCGACGGCGTAGGCTTTCCGACCTGGTGGCTCAACGAGGCGCTGGGCTACTACTTCGAAATCAAGGTCGCCGGCAGCGCGCAGACCTTCTCGCTCAACGTGGGCGGCGGGGGCGGGGGCTACTCCGCGAACAACCCGCTTATCGAGGGGCAGAAGAACCCCTGGCTCGACAGCGGAAATTGGCAAAACAAGCTGCTCGCGCTGACGCGCACGGGCAACGACCCGAAGCTGGAGAAGTTCAAGGCGAAGACGCTGTTCGGCAAGGCCAACCGCCTCACCGCCCACGAACTCGCCAAGGGCTGGAGCGTGGTGACGTTCCTGATCCTCGACGACGGCAAGAAGTTCGCGGCCTTTTTCCACGACGCCAAGAACGGCCCCGGTTCCAGCCCCGTGGAGCGCGAGATCACCGCTGTCATCAAGCACTACGGCAGCTACCGCAAGATCGAGGAGCGCTGGCGCAAGTACGCCCTCAACAATTTCCGCATCGTTCGGTAGCCGGACTTATTCACGAGGCGTGGGCGCATCGGGCGCGGATCTCGCGGTAATGAGCGGCAGGAACCGGCACGGCGCGTTTTCGAACCACGGCGGTCTCTTCTGGGCGAGGACAGATCGTCGAGATCGAAGAGAGAGTCCGAAGGCGACCCGGAGGGGTCGTCTAGGACGAACGATGAAGAGCTCGGCGATCTGGTCCGCCCAGAAACCACGCCTCGTGAATAATTCAGGCCAGCGGGCTGTCCGGAACGGGCCCGGCGCTCGTTAGAATAGGAAGGTGCGCGCCGGTCTGATTCTCGTCCTCCTGGTCCCCCTCGTCAGCGATTCCGCCGTTCAGGCGAATGACGAGGCGGCCACTCCGTTGATCTTCTTCCGCAAGCCCGACCGCGGCACGGAGAAGGAGATCGAGAGGGAACTGATCAGCGGCAACGGCCTGGGCGGCGGCACACGGGACCAGCGCGCCCTCGCCCGCGCCAAGCTGATCGTGCTCGACGCCTGGGCGGTGCCCTATCTGGCCGACGCGCTGTTCGGACGCAATGAGCGCCCCGCCCACACGATCCGCATGAACGCGGCCGCGTCGTTGGCGCGCATTCTCGATCCGCGGGCGCTGCCGGCGTTGCGCGGCGCGGCGTTGAAGGACAAGGACAGATGGGTGCGCCGCATTGCCGTGCTCACCCTCGGCCTCTACCGGGTCGAACAGGACATCAAGCTGCTCGATGGTGTGATCTCCGACCGGCGCAAGCGCGATCCGGTCGCGGCGTTGGCGCTCGGCAAGTTCCCGCAGCCCGACGCGGCGGACCGTCTGCTGGCGCGCCTGACCAAGCCTCCGCAGGACAAGCATCTGCTCTCCGCTCTCCTGCTGGCCACCGCCGTGCGCACGCCCGATGCGCCCATCGACGCGTTCCTCGAACACAAGAAACGAATCGTGCAGCGCGTCGCCGCCGCCTGTCTGCTGATTCGACCGCCCGGCCCCAAGGTGCTTGAGCGGATCTTGAAGCTGGTCGATCGCAAGGGCCCGCGCGAAGTGCGTGCGCTGCAGTTCTACGCACTCGGTTTGATCCCGGAGCGTACCGACGAGATCCGCGCGGCGCTGCTGAACTGCGCGATCAAGACCAAGCACAAGTCGGAAGTGCGCGTCGCCGCGCTGGTCGGTCTTGCCGACGAGTGGAACGTGCGCGCCAATTTTGCTGGCCTGAACAAGCACTACCGCACGATTTCCGGTCGCAACGATCCGGTCGTCGCCGCGCTATTCCCGGCGATGGTCAACACGGGCGACCCGAAGGCGATCAAGATTTGCCTGCGGGTGCTCAAGACCGGCTCGCCTTTCCTGCGCTTCTATGCGAGCGCGGCGCTCTTCCAGGCGATTGCGCTTGGCCCGGAGGAGCATGCGCGATCGGGCGAGATCGCCGACGCGATTATCGCGCAACGGCCGCACACGCAGGATCCGCGACTGCTCTCGTTGATCGACCGGGTGCTGCGCTGGAGTTCTCCTCCGGAGGGGACCAAGGACCTGCGCAAGCTGGCGCGCGAATCGCTGGTAGACGTGGGCGACCCGCGCGGCCTGCACCTCTTCGACCGCACGCGCGATGAGCGTGCATGGGCGCTGCTCAATTCCATGCTGCCCTTCGTGCTCGAGCTGGACGACGTGACGGTCGATCTCGACAAGCACAACGCATCCACGGCGCCGACCACGGAGCCCGGTTCCGGCAACAAGGACAAAGCCGGCTCGGAGGAGGAACTCGACCTGCTCGATTTCCTCAACGAGAAGCCCTATTACGGCGCCGATGACCTGGGCGGTCTCGCGGAGAAGCGGTGACCGCGCGCCAGGAAGACTTCGTCTTTGCGGAGCATGTGCTGCGGCGCGGCTTCGCCACCGAGGAGCAGGTGCAGGAGTGCCTCGATCTGCTCGCGCGCGTGCGCGGCGAAATGCAGATCGACGAGACGCTCGAGGGCATCCTGCTCAAGAAGGGCTACCTCGCCGAGGCGCAGGCCACCGTCATCGGCGACGCCATCAATCCGGAGGAGGCGGGCCGTTCGCGCAACCAGATTGAGGGCTATCGCCTGCTGTCACGCCTGGGAAGCGGCGCGATGGGCTCGGTCTACAAGGCGCTGCACCAGAAGCTCGACATCCTGGTCGCGATGAAGGTGCTGCGCGTCGAGTTGTCCAAGTCGAAGACGCAGGTGGAACGGCTCAAGCGCGAGGCGCAACTCGCGGCGCGGCTCAACCATCCGAACATTGTCCGCAGCCTCGATGTCGGTGAGTCGAACGGCTTTCACTACTTCGCGATGGAGTTCGTGGACGGCGGCACCGCGCGCGGACTCATCCGCGAAGGGCGCATGAAGGAGCGCCATGCGCTGCGCATCATCGCCTCGGTCGCGCGCGCGCTCGACCACGCGCACAGCCACGGCGTGATTCACCGCGACGTCAAGCCGGCCAACATCATGATCTCCAAGGCGGGGGTGGTGAAACTGGGCGACTTCGGCCTCGCGCGCGGACAGGGACCGAGCGAGCTCACCCTTGAACACGCCGCGATCGGGACGCCGCAGTATCTGGCGCCGGAGCAGGCGGCAGGTGCCGCCAACGCGGGGCCGCGCTCGGATCTCTTCTCCCTGGGCGCGACGCTCTACCACCTCGTCACGGGCCAGCCGCCGTTCAGCGGCGAAAACCTCGCGGAGATCTTCACCAAGGTCATCCAGGGCCGCTTCGAACCGCCCGAAACGGTGGTTGATGACTTGAGCGTCGATACGCTCTACCTGATTCACCGGCTCATGCGGCCCAACCCGCGCGACCGCTATCAGAGCGCGGCGGAACTGGTCGCGGACCTGGAGCGGCTCGATCGCGGCGAACGCATCGCCCCGGCTGATTTCAAGGGGGACTACAGCGCCTTCCTCGACCGCCAGCGCCGCAAGCGCTTCGCCATCGGCGCGGCCGCGGTCGCCGTCATCTGCATTTCTGCCTGGTTCACGGCGAGCACCATCAGCAGCCGCAACGCCGAGCGGGACGCGCTGGCGGCGTGCGTCGCGCTCAATGGCAAGGGCGAGGGCGAGTTGGAGCGCATCGGCTCGCTCGCGGATCTGCGCGCCAAGCAGACGGAACTTTCGACGGCGCGCGCGAGCATTCCCTGCAGCGCCGACCTGATGCCCGACCTCGACAAGCGCATCGACATGCTGGCCACCGACGTGGAGCGACTCGACGGGGCGGAAAAGTTGTTCGTGGGATTGGGCGCGGCCGCCAATTTCCAGGACATCGGTCGCAAGCTCGGCGCTATCCAGAAGCCCTATCTCGATGGCGCGCGCGTTTGCCGCGAGATCCTCGACCGCGACCTGAAGCACCGCTCGCTCGAAGCCGCGCGGGCGCGTTATCACGCCGTCTACAACGCCGAATACACCAAAGCGGAGCAGGCGATCGAGGCTCTCCAGGGGTTGGCGCGGGATCTGCGCGAGCGATTCCTGCCGGTCGACGAGGAGTGGGCGCCCAAGGTCGGACCGCACGCGCGCGAGGTGGCGAGTCTCAAGCGCGCCTACGCCACCGCCGAGTCGAAGCACGGGCAAAGCTTCAAGAATGCCCTCCAGATGTTGAACTTCGATTCCGCGGCGCGACAGCTCGAGTTGATGCATCGCGCCCAGGGCGAAGCGCGCAGCAGCGCCACACGCCAGCAGCTGCCCGAGTGGTTCCTGCGACTCTTCCCCCCGGTCGATACGAAACGGCGCGAGAGAATCCTGGATGCGGAACGCGCCGAGTGGAAAGCTCTCAAGCTCGACATCGACGCCGAGCAGTCGGCCGAGCGGCCCGACCGGGCGCTCAAGCGCCTGCGTGAATTCCTGCAGGGTGCGCAGGAATACCGCAAGTCGGCGGAGCTGCTCGAGCGCACTCTGGTCGCGCGCGTTGAAAAACTGCAGGAAGACCAACTGCGTGAAGTCGATGCGCTGGAGCGCAACTTCAAACGCGCGTTGGGTGAGCGGCAGTACGGTGCCGTCGTCGATCTCGTCGCCACGAAGAAGAGCGAGCGCGCCTGGTTCGGGGATGCGAAGCTGCGCTTCCGTACGCTGGAGATTCGCGCCGACGCGATCGAGGGGCTGGTGAAGTCGTTCCTACCCCGTCTGCGCGCCATGAAAGCGGTTCCGATCGCGGCCATCACCAGGCAGGCGAAGCCGGCCACGGCCAAAGGCGAGGCCTTCTCGCGCGCCAAGGGCGAGGGTCGCGATCGCTACGTCGTGCGCGTCAACAAGAAGGACTACTTCTTCAGGCTGAGTGTCTTCGACTACAAGACGCTCGCGCACATTTTCCAGTTCGATCTCGACACGAAACGCGGCCACGATGCCCAGAGCGGCTATTTCCATGTCGCCGAAGCGTACCGCGAGTCCAACCTGTACCTGCGCGCGGAGTTGCTGGAGCGCGCCTACAACGACCTGTTCGCGGCCGGCGATAGCTGGATCGAGGGGGTCAGAACCGAGAGCGAGCAGGTCCGGCTTGCGATCCGTGAGGCGGAGACGCGTGCGCAGAAACTGCTCGACGCGTATGACGACGCGCGCAAGCGCAACGACCACGAAAACGCGATGAGCGCGGCCGAGCGGTTGCTGCACGAATTCGAGTGGACGCACAAGGTCAAGGATCGCGCCGACAACCTGAAGGACGAGCTCGAGAATCTCGCCAGCCTCGTCGGTAAGGCGCGCCAGCGCTTCGACTCCGCAATTCCGCCGCAGTTCTTCACCTTCCTCGACAAGCGCGGCGGGCGCGTGGAGATTCAGTACACCGGAGCGGAGTGGCATCCGCTCGAGGGGCAGGTGCCGCGCAGCGTCAAGGACCGCGCCGCGTGGCTCGAGACGCGCGAGCGGGAGTACTACAAGCGAAGCTGGAAGGCGGCTGGCGGGAAACCGGGCACGTTCGAGACGTACTATCGGCGCGCGTTGCATCAACTACTCGACTGGCGCGGCAAGGTCGATGTGCGCATGCCGGGCGCCAAAGAGCCGCTCAAGCCGCCGGGATACGTATTCAGGGTGCAGGACCCGCGCGCGCCGCAGCGCTTCTGGTGGCACTCGGAGTGGAAGAAGCTGGACGAGTCCGTAATCCTGCTGACCAACCACTTCCGCCCCGACGCCGACTGGAGCATCGAGTTCACGGTCGAGTGGAGCAAGGTCGCGTGGCAGGTGAAGTCGCTTGTGGGAGCGGGTCCTGCCATCAGCGAGTACCGCGAGCAGGCCAAGGTCCCCGTCTACTTCGCGGTGGCGGCGGGCAAGCTGCAGGCGGCGATCGGCTACTTCCCGAAGAGCGCGGGCGGCGTCGCCGGTACGCGCATCTTTTTCGCCGAGTCGATGTGCCCGGAGAACGGACACAACGACCAGCTTGGCGATTTCCATTGGCACATGGCCAACCGGCCCGATCGCAAGAAGATCAAGAACACCTTCAGCGCCTGGATCGACCCCGGCAGATACGAGCGCGATAGCGCCTACCGCGTGCGTCTGGCGCGCGTCGCCAACGAGGTCCATTTCTTCTTCGCCCCGGTCGGGCGCTGGGAGTCGCAGAAGAGTGGATTCGACTCCCTTTCGATCAAGGAATGGAAGAAAGGTGGCAGGTTCAAGAACGCCGTGCACGTCTGGTACAAACCGCGCATTCCGGGCGAACTGTCCAAAGCGGTCAAGGGGAACCAGAAACTCCCCGCGTTTCGGTTCCCCGCGTTTCGGTTCTTCGGGCGCGTGCGGTTCACGCTGCGCGATGTGCGACTGATCGGCGAGCTGAAGGTCAAGCCGGCGAAGGCGCAATGACTCGCGCCGACGGCAACGACCACTACGTCCGCGTGCGCGGCGTGAAGGGCTTTCTCGAAGGCGAGGAGCGCCTGTTGAAGCGCGGCGACGAGATCGTTGTGGGGCGCTCGCGCGGCGCGGATCTCTCCCTGCGCATGGCCACCAAGTATCTCGAGCGCATGGACCGCGGCGATCTGTCGCGCAGCGAGGCGTGGCGCACCGTCTCGCGCCAACACGCGCGCATCGCCTTCTACCGCGACGATCTGATCGTCATCGAAGATCTCTCCGCCAACGGCACCTTCGTCGATGGCGTGCGCGTGCAGGGCAAGCTCAACGTCGAGGATCTCGCCGACAAGCCGCGCCTGATTTCGCTGGGAGCCGTCGAGCGATTGCGGATTGAGATTGTCTAGGAATCG
>CBDURV010000101.1:0-10031 GCA_965369495.1 uncultured bacterium | reverse complement strand
GGCGGGCCGGCCGATCCGGGTTTTCGCGGACGAGACGCGCCCGCTGCTGCAAGGAGCGCGACTGACCGCTTGGGAACTCAAGCGAGCCGGTATCGACGTCACCATACTGGTCGATTCCGCCGCGGGATCGCTGCTCGCAACCGGTTCGATCGACGCGGTCGTGGTGGGCGCGGATCGCATCGCCGCCAACGGCGACGTGGCCAACAAGATCGGAACATATCCGCTCGCCGTGCTGGCGCAGCGTCACGGCGTGCCGTTCTACGTCGCCGCGCCGCGCTCGACAATCGATCCGAATTGCCCGTCGGGGGCGGATATCCCGATCGAGTCGCGCCCGGCCGAGGAGATCACGGAGGGGTCCGGAATCCGCACCGCCCCGGTAGGAATTCCCGTCCACAGCCCCGCATTTGACGTGACGCCCGCCCAGCTGGTGGCGGCGATCATCACCGAAGTGGGCCTCGTGAAGCCGGTAACGACCACCGAAATCGCACGAAACCTCGCTCTCTCTTGATCTTTAGTCACCCGTCTCTCGCGCCGATAGGAGGGAACGAAATTGGATTGGGAGAGGCGCCGCAGATGGCGTTCAAGGGCGATCTAGCAAACATCACACTCTTCGACGTCTTTCAGACGTTGAACACGAACCGCCAGACCGGTGTGCTGGTGCTGCGTCGTGATGGGGTGATGAAGAAGATCCAGTTCTCCCCCGAGGGAGTCCGGATCTTCTTCACGCGCTCTGCGCGGCCGCTGCGGCTGGGCGAGATCTTCGTGCGCCGCGGCCGGGTGACGCGGCAGGACGTCGAAATCCTGCTCATGCAGCAGAAGCAGGAGTACCGCCCGATCGGCCAGATGCTGGTGGAGTCGGGCAAGGTCTCCGAGGAGGAGCTCCACCAGACCCTGCGGCATCACGCCGAAGACGAGGTCTACGAGGTCTTCGGCTGGGATCGCGGCTCCTTCGCGTTTTTCGACCGCGACGCCGATGAGGACCAAAACTCCAACACGCCGCTATCCGAAGTGGTTCTCGACGCGGGCGGCATCTGCCTCGAGGCAGCGCGGCGGCTGGACGAGATCGAACGCATGCGCGAGATCGTTCCCAACGACTGGGAGTTCTACGTACGCTGCGACAACGCGACGATCGACCTCGACGGCGTTTCCCCCGACGTTGCCGCGCTGTTCGATGCCCTCGATGAGCCGGGCAGCGTCGATGGCCTGCGCGACATCGTCAGCTCGACGCTCTTCCAGGTTCTTCGAAGCCTCATGGCACTCTGCGAGCTGAAAGTCGTCCGCACCCTCGGCACCGAGGAGTTGGTCGAACACGCCCGCGAATCGCGCGCCACGGGACGCTACGAGCGCGCCGCACGTCTGCTTGAACGCGCCCACGAGCGCGACCCCGGCGACGCGGCCGTGCTCGAGGAGTGCGTCGGCGTACTCGAACGCATCGAGGATCCCGAAGGGCTCGCCAAACGCCTCGCACAGCTGGGAGCGATTCGCGCGGCGGCGGGCGAACACGAGCGGGCGCTGGAGCACCTCGAACAGTCGCTTCACCATGATCCCGGCTATGTGGCGGCGATGCTCACGCAGCGCGACTGCTTCGCCGCGCTCGACGATTCGGAACGGGCGGCGGAAGCGACCATGCGCATCGCGCGCACGTACGCCGACCAGCAGGATCTGAAGCGCGCGGTCGCTACGTGCCGCGACGGCCTTGCGATATCGCCCAACTCGGTCCCGTTGCGCTTCCACTACGCACAGCTGCTCGCCCGAACCGACGGAGCAACCGTTGCGCAGTCCGAACTGCGCGACATCATCGAATCGGCCCGCGACCCGAGGGCCGGCGGACGGACACGCCGCACGCGCGAGCTGCTCATCGCCTGCCACACGCTCCTGCTGCGGATCGACCCGTCGGACGAAGAGGCGCAGACCGGCCTGCGCGATCTGGAGAATCAAAGCAGCGAGAACCGTCGGCGCCGGCGGATCACTGTGCGCGTCGGCATCGGCGCCGCGGCTCTGATGCTCGTGCTCGCCGTGGGCGTCTCGCTCATGCCACCCTCACCCGACGACATGATGGAAGAGGCGATGGCGATGCGCACGGCCGGCAATGCGACCGGCATGCAGGAGCTCCTGACCAGGATCACGATCGAGCATCCCGACAGCAAGGCAGCGATCGCGGCGCACGGCATTCTCAAATCGGTCGACAACGGCGCCAAGCAGAAGGCGGCCGAAGCAAGAGCGCTGCGCGAAGCGACCACCCGGGAGGAGTACGCGGATCTGCTCAAGCGGCTGCAGGGTCAGCTCGCGGACGGGGCCCTGGGCGAGGCGGTGAGCGAACTCGCCTACTTCCTTCGCCGCCTGAGCGAAAAGCCCGCTGCATTCCTGCGCAAGGAACTTGGCCCGACGATCCAGATCGAAGTGGAGCAGTTCATTGAGCGCGCCGAGCGCGAGTTCGGCGACGACCGCGGCTTCGTTTCCACCTGCGAGCGTCAGATGATGCAGGGCGACGGCGCGCTGCTACGCAATCTCGGCGAGACCGAGGAGCGGCTCGCCCTCGTTCGCGGACGCAACTGGCCGGAACTTTCCGAGCAGCTCACCGGCAAGTTGAAGGAATCACTCGCCACGGGCCTGCTCAAGGGCTCCAAGAAGCCGGTCGAGAAGTACTGCAAGTCGATGGCCACGGCGGGCAGCGCGATGTCCGGGCTCGACACGCTCTACTTCCGGGTGCGCAGCCAGCACCTCAAGGAGCAGATCCGCTCCGCCGTCAAGGACGCGCGCACCGAGGGCCGTACGCTGCTCGGCAAGTGCGAGTTCGAGGGCGCCATGCGTTTCTACCGCACCGCCTACGAGCGCGCGGATTCCGCGGCGCGCGAACAGCCGCGCAGGCACTTCAAGGATCTCAACAACTGGATCGCGGATCGCGGCCTGCTGGAGGACCTCCAGAAAAGTATCGACGATGTCCAGCTGGTCGTGAGCGGGCTCGAAGAACTCGATCAGCTCATCCAACAGGGCCGCGAGGACACGGGATTCCGCCTGCTGCGCAACCTGGTCAACGAGCACCGACTCGTGCAGTTCGAGCGGCGCTACAAGATGCCCTATCGGGTCACATCGGAACCGAGCGGTGCGAAGGTCATCGTGGACGGCAGGCAGGTGGGCGTCACTCCCTGCGCTGTCAAGTTCGACATCGCCGAGGGCATCGACGTACGCATCGAGGCGCCCGGCTTCGTGCCGACCGAAACGCGTCTCGACATCACGAATCCGGAACTCGACGGCCTCCTGACCGCGACGCTCCAGAAGATCGGCTTGTGGGAACACTCGCTGCGCGGATCACCCGAGACTCGCCCGGTCGTGCATGACGGACTCGTGCTCGTGCCGACCAACGAGGCGAGCCTGCGGGCGCTGCGCGTGAGCGACGGCAAGCAGGTGTGGGAGGCGGAATCGAAACTGATGGAGCGGCTCAAGGCAGCGCCGCTCGCCTTCGACGGCCACGCGCTGTTCGTCATCAGCGGCCGTCTCTTCCGCGTGCGCCTCTCCGACGGCGCCATCGTCGGGCGCCTGGATCTTCCCGGCGAAGTGCACCACGATGGAGTCGTCGTCGATGGAACCGCGTACTTCGCCACGCGCAACCGCAAGCTTGTTGCGGTCCGCAAGGGTCGCACCGTCTACGCCACGGATCTCGCCTTCGTGCCGGAGACCGGCCTCCTCGTGCATGGACCGAACGTGATCGTCGGAACGACCGACGGCGAACTGCTCGTCCACAACCGCAAGACCGGCAAGGAAGTGCGCCGACTCGCCGCGCCGGACCGGTCCTCCTTCTTCGACGGCATCGCCGCGCTGGGCGACCTCGTCGTGGCCGCGGCCGAGGACGGCTACCTGCATGCGTTCGATCCCGCGACGGGCAAACACGCCTGGCGCTATCGCATGCCCGTGCAACTCGCCGCGGCCCCACTGGCCGATGAGAACTCGTTCTACCTGCCCATGCGCAACGGCTTCGTGCAGGCGGTGACCCCCGCCGGGAAACCGGGCCAACGCCTCGACTTCCGCAACAGCATGGCGTGCGCGCCCGTCTTCTCGGACGGGTTCCTCTACCTCGCCGCCGCCAACCGCCTGATCGCCTACGACCACACAGGCAAGCGGCGCTGGTGGGAAGTCACGTTCGAGGACGAAATGCCCCTGCATCTCGTCGTCGGCGAAGGCATCATCGTCGCCGTGACGGACCGCGGGCGTGTACTCGCCTATCCGGCCGATAAGCGGTAACCCGATCTCTCGGGAATCGGCCTTGGGCTATGGGCCTTGGGCTCTGCGTCGCGACCAGTCCATTCATCAGCGGTTGACTGCGATGGGGCTTCGGGAGTCCTGGGGCGGCGCCGGAACTGACCGGGTCCCAACGACGACGACCACGCCACGCGGCTATCTGGTCGCGACGCAAAGCCCACAACTCATAGCCCACAACGCGCGAAGCGCTGAGGATTAGCTGAAGCGCTTCTTGAGCTCTTCCATCTTCTGCTTCATGAACTCTTCCTCGCTCATGTCGGCAGGGACGGGATCTTCCTTCGGAATCGTAATCATCGGCTGGGGCTTGGGCGGCGACTTCATCGGTCGCATTCCCTCGGGGATCGGTCCACCGCGATCCTCGCGCGGTCGTCGCGGCCCGCGGCTATCACCACGCCCGCGACCCGGCTTGCCGCCGCCGCCGCCGCCACCACCACCACGATTTCCACGGCCCCCAGAGTCCCGACCACCGGCACCACGGCCGCCGCCGTCGCGCGAACCGCGACCGCCACGTTCCTCGCGCGGCGCGCTGCGCATGCTGAGCGAGATCCGCCCGGTATCCGCGTCAACGCCGAGCACACGCACGTTGACGAGCTGGCCGACGTGCACGATGGCGGAGGGATCTTTCACGAACTGATCGGCGATCTCCGAGACGTGGACGAGCCCGTCCTGCCCCACGCCGAGGTCCACGAACGCGCCGAACGTCGTCACGTTTGTGACGCGGCCGGGAAGCCGCATGCCCGCCTTGAGGTCCGCGGCTTTGCGCACGCCGGGCGGAAGGGCGGTCACTTCGAGCGCGGGACGCGGATCGATGCTGGCTTCCAGCAACGCGCCGACGACTCCGTCGACCACGGACTCGGAGTAGTCGGCGTCCGCGAACGCACTCGAATCGAGCTCCACCAGCAGATCGGCGTTGCCGATCAAGGCGGCGGGTTCCACAGACTTCGACTCGGCGATGCGCTCCACGAGGGGATATTCGCGCGGATGCACCGAAGTGGCGTCGAGCGCGTTCTCGCCACCGTAAATGCGCAGGAATCCCGCGGCCTGCTCGAACGCTTTCTCGGTCACCGCGGCGAGCTCCGCAATCTGCGAGACCTGAAGATAGGGACCGTTGGCCTCGCGGTGCGCGACGATTTCGCGCGCCGACGTGCGGTCGAGTCCGCAGACGTAGAAGAGCTGTTCCGCCGGCGCGCGGTTGAGATCGACGCCGACGAGGTTGATGCAGTGCTCGGCCATTCCGTGCAGCTCGCGATTGAGCACGCGCGGCTCGATGTCGTCCGTGCCGTGGCCGCTGGCCACCAGCTTGGGCTCGAGCTTCGCGATCTCCACGAGCGGATCCTGGAGCCGCCGGGCGAGTGCGATGGCGGAGACGATGGGTGCGGGCCGCGAGGGAAGCTCGCGGCGCGCAAGCGGCCCCGACGAGTACGCGCCGATGCCCGCTTCGCTGACGACGACGATGGGCGGGGCGCCCTGCTCGCGATCGGCAAGGCAGTCGCGCAGGATCGTCTCGCACTCGTGGCGGCCGCGGCCGTTGCCCAGCGCGATGAGTTCGATGTCGTGCGTATCGACGAGGGTGCGAATGGTCACGCGCCCGGCCTCGATCTTCTCCTTGTCCTTGCCGAAGAAGCGCGGCTTGGCGTGCTCGAGAGGCTCACCGTGCGCACCGACGCACGCCACCGGCACGGAGCCGCGCGGGGCGGGATCGACACCCATGACTCGCTTGGCGCCCGCGGGCGGGAAGAGCAAAGCGTCATGCAGGGTCATGCAGGCGGCGTGAACCACCGACTCCTGCGCTCGTTCGCGCGCGGATGCCAGCGCGTCGCGCGTGACCGCCATGCGCATCAGCCGCAGCGCCAATCCGATCGACCGTTCGCGCACACCCGCCAGGACCGGGGAGACCGGCCCACGCTCTTCGGCAGCCGGCTCGACCGCAACCGGCTCTTCGGCAACCGGTTCCGGCGTGGACTCTTCGGCGGGCGCCTCGGCGGGCTCGCCCGCGGATTCCGGCTCCGCCTTCGCCTTCGGCTTGGCCTTGGGCTTCGCGATGCCGAGCCGCATCTCGAGCATGGACCGCACGCGATCGTCCGGAAACTCGATGCTCAGGTGCAGCGCCCCATCGCTCTCGGCGCGCAGCAGCGCCAACAGGCGCGAAGCGGGAACGTTCGAAAGACGGCCACCCGCGTTCTTGAGCGAAGCGTAGCGCTGGGGCAGGTCCTTGCGACCCGCGCCCGGCGAGATCTCCAGCGAACCCTGCTTCTCCATGACGCGCAACATGCCCATGCGCGCCTCGGAGTCGGTCGCAAGGCCGTGCGCGATGATGTCCACGGCGCCGTCGATGGCCTCGTCCGTCGCGTCGGGCGTCTCGCCCTTCATGAGCGCCTCGGCAAGCGGTCCGTGCCCGGCCTCGAGGGCGAGCGAAGCCGACGTGCGACCGTGCGGCCGGTGCGGCTCGTACAGGTACTCCAACTCGGCGCGCGTGCGCGCGTTGTGGATGCGCTTGCGCGCCTTGCCGGGAATGCCCTCGCGTTCGGCGAGCGCGCGCAAGATGAATTCGCGACGCTTCTCCAGTTCGCGCGTCTCGCGCACGACGGCGCGCAGGTCACGGAGACCGCGTTCGTCGAGCCCCCCGACTTCCACACGCCGGTAGCGCGCGAGATAGGGAATCGGTATTCCCTTCTCGATCAGCGGGAGTGCTCCCGCGACAATGCGTTCGTCGAGCTTGAGTTGCTCCGCGACGCGCGCGATTACGACAGATTCCAGGGACGGTCGCTCTTCGTTCATGGTTCCCGCAGCTCTCCGGAGGCCGGTTCGGATGAACGCGGGATTGTAGCAGGCTCGCCGTTGGGACTCGCCCTTCGGAACGCTAACGCGCGTATCGGATTACTGAAATTCCACCCACGCGAACCCTCGTCCTCCGCAGCCCTCTCGGGTAGGGGCCGACCGACAGCGTGTTGTGGATTCCATAACCGCGACGGATATAGAACGGGCAGGCGAAGGCGGGCAGGTAGCCGAGGCGCCGCGCGATGGCGCCGTCGTAGTAGCCATAGCGGTAGCGCATGCGCGAGTAGCCGCCATCGAGGACGCGCTTGCGCATGTCGGTCATCGCCTTGTTGTCCGGGTCGAACCAGAGCACTTCGTGCGCCGCATCCAGCGCGCCCGGCACGTCCCCGGCGAGGTAGCGCAGGTCCGCGAGCCGCGTAAATGCCGCGATCAGGTGCTTTTCCGTGTCCGAGGCAACCGCCTCGACCGAAAGGCGCAGATCATCCACCTCGATAAAGGGGCGCATGTCACGCAGCACATGCATGGAGCGCCGGAACGCATAGGCGGCGTAGCGCAACCGGCGCCGGGCGTCGTCCACGTACTTCATCCGCGTCCCACGCACGAGCGTCTTGGCGCGATCGATCTCCTTGAGCTGCTTCTCGAAGGCGCGCCGCTGCTTCTTGGCGCGATCGACCACTTTTTGCTGCTTTTTCTGCTCGGACTGGAACTGCTCGCGCTCCGCCAGAAGATCGAGCAGGCCCTTGGTGCGCGGCACCTCCTTGGATTCGGGGTAGTCCTGCAAGAGGCGCTCGGCGAGCAGGCGGGCGCGGTGCAAATCGCCCTCCTGCATGGCGACCTCCGCCTGCTTGAAGTGCCAGGTGGCCGCCTCCTCCGACATCTCCTTCTCGATCAGCGGCAATTGCTTCAACACCTTGTCGCTCTGCTCGGAGGCGCCCACATACTGCCGCCACGCCTGCCGGAAAAGACCCTGCTTGCGCGCCCAGGCCGCCAGCGAAAGATGGCCGGATATGTCCTTGTCCGCGATCTGCCCCGACCAGACGTAATAGACGTGCTCCGGCACGACCTTGTCGAGCGGAACGGTGATAACCGCCGTCTGGGCCGCGGATTTCATCGCCAGGGAGAGGCGCAACTGCTCCCCGACCACGAGCGCCTCGCGGACCTCGTAGAGCTTGCCGTTTTTCATCTCCACCAGTTGGATCCCGGCGAACGCGGGTGCGGCGGCGAGAACCAGAGCGGTCAGAAGGCTGGGGAGACGCATATCAAGCTCCTATAATCCGCGACGGGGCGAGAGCCCGGGCGGCGTGTCTAAGAACGCAGCCCGGCGGTGATTTTTCCACTCTCTCCCGGGAGATTCCACATGGCACTCGCTTCGATTCCGGAAGTCATCGAGGACATTCGCGCCGGCAAGATGGTCATCATGGTCGATGATCCCGATCGTGAAAACGAGGGCGATCTCTGCATGGCGGCCGAATTGGTCACCGACGCGGACATCAACTTCATGGCGACCCACGCCCGCGGCTGGATCTGCCTGACGCTGGACGGCGCGACCGCCGACCGACTCGACCTGCCCGTCATGGTGCATGCCAATAACTCGCGTTTCCACACCAACTTCACCGTCACGATCGAGGCTGCAACCGGCGTCACGACGGGGATTTCCGCCGCCGATCGCGCCCGCACCATTCGCGTCGCCGCCGACCCCAAGTCGGAACCCGCCGACCTTGCCCGCCCCGGCCACATTCAGCCGATTCGCGCCCAGGAAGGCGGTGTGCTGGTCCGTACCGGGCAGACGGAGGGCTCGGTAGACCTATCCAAACTGTCCGGCCTCAACCCGTCCGGCGTGATCTGCGAGATCATGAACGAGGACGGCTCCATGGCGCGCATGCCGGAGTTGGAGGTGTTTGCGGAGAAGCACGGGCTGAAGATCTGCAGCGTGGCCCAGATTATCCAGTACCGCCGCCTGCACGAGCGCCTCATTGAGAAAGGCGAGTCGGTGCCGCTTCCGACCGCCCACGGCGACTTCATCCTGCACCTCTACGAGAGCAAGGTGGACCGACTGCCCCATTTCGCGCTGACCAAGGGCCTCGAAACCCCCACCACCGTCGAGGGCAATCCCCGTCATCCGGACCCCATCCTCGTTCGTCCGCACTCCGAGTGCCTGACCGGCGACGTGTTCCACTCCCTGCGCTGCGATTGCGGGGAACAGCTCGAACACTCCATGGCCATGATCGAGAAGGAGGGCCGCGGCATCGTCCTCTACATGCGCCAAGAGGGCCGCGGCATCGGCATCGCGAACAAACTCAAGGCGTACAAGCTGCAGGACGAGGGCATGGACACCGTCGAGGCGAACATCGCCCTCGGCTTTAAGCCCGACCAGCGCGATTACGGCGTCGGCGCGCAGATTCTGCGCCACCTGGGCGTGCGCACGATGCGGATCCTGACCAACAACCCCCGCAAGTTCCGCGCACTGCAGGGCTACGGACTCCAGATCGTCGAGCGTGTGGCGATCGAAATGGAGCCCAACCCCGAAAACGAGCGCTATCTCCGCACCAAGCGCGACAAATTGGGCCATCTGCTGCGCGGCGACGACGCATAAGTCGGTTAACAGCAACGGCTTAAGAGTCCGGGAAGATTCCACGGGGAAAGCGCGTCCCATACAGGGCGATACCATGCTCCCTGTTATGAAAGCGGCCGAGGCGATTCCCGGTGATGGCGAACTTGTTGCGCGCATGCGCGACGGGGACCCGGAAGCTCTGCGCACGATCGTAGAGCGCTACCAAGAGCGCATTTTCGCGCTCATCTACGGCATCGTGCGCGACCGCCACGAGGTCGAAGATGTCGCGCAGGAGGTCTTTTTCAAGGTCTTCACGCGCATCACCGCCTTCGACGGCCGTTCGCGCTTCTACACCTGGCTCTATCGCGTCGCGGCCAACTCCGCCAAGGACCATCTGAAAAAGCGCTCCCGCCGCCCCTCCGTCGCACTCGACGAGGACGACGGA
>CBDURV010000100.1:0-10077 GCA_965369495.1 uncultured bacterium | reverse complement strand
CCACGTCGTAGGAGACTTCGCCCAACAGGTCGATGGCTTCGCGCCCGGTGCACGCCTCATCGACGTGGTAGCCCGCCTTGGCAAGACCGCGTCGCAGGAAGAAGCGCAGGCTCTCTTCGTCATCGACGACGAGAATGCGCATGGGCGCCTGACCGTTCGTATGGGGTTCACGTCCGTTCGAGGTCACGCGTGGCGTATCACGAATGCCGTGCCAGCCGAATCGTGAATTGGGTTCCCGCGCCCTCCCCACTTTGGACCTCGATCGTCCCGCCGTGTGCCGCGACAAGACGTTCGGCCAGGAAGAGACCCAGACCCGCCCCTTCGCGTCCGCCCCGGCGCGTCGTCACGAACGGCTCGAACAGGATCTCGCGAATGGAGGAATCGATGCCTGCGCCGGTGTCGCCCACGACGAATTCGAGCCGCTCCGCATCGACGGCCGCCACGCGCAACGTAAGCGTGCCGCTCTCTCCCATCGCCGTCACGGCGTTGCGCACGAGGTTGGCGAGCACCTGCCTCAGCATCGCGGCGTCGGCGTCGAACGCGACCGGCGAAACGTCCCGCACGATCTCGATGCCGTCGGGAGGGCGCACCTCCGCCAGCACCTCGTCGATCAGCGCGGCGGCGTCGCAGGTCGCCAGTTCGGGATCCGCCTTGGTGGCGCGCAGCATCGCCTTGGTCATACCGACCCCGCGCGTGGCTGTTTTGCGAATCATCTCCAGCGCCTCGCGCGCCTCGTCCGAAACCTGCTCCTCGAGTGCCTCCGACGCGCAGCCCAGAATGCCGCCCAGCAGGTTGTTGAACTCGTGCGCGACACCGCCCGCCATGGTGCCCGCCGTGGATGCGCGCGCCGCCCGCACGAGCGCCGCCGTCCGCTCGCGCACCTTCTCTTCGAGCCCGGCGCGCAGCCGTTCGTTTTCCAGCTCCACTTCCTCGACCGCCTCGGCCGTCTCGTTGAAGACGCGCGCCAGGGCATTGAGTTCGCTCGCGCCGCGCAGGTCGAGGCGTACGCCCCGTTCGCCCGCGCCGAAGCGCTCGACGGCCGCCGTCACCTCGCGCAGCGGCTGGAGCGCGAAGCGGTCGAGGAGCAGGCCGAACCCCGCCAGCAGCAACAACAACAGGCCCGTCCACGCGGCGACGGTCTGGCGCGCGACCGCCTCGCCGTGACGGCCCGCGGCGGCGATCTGCTGGCCGCGCAGGCGCTCCAGTCGGCGCAGCACGTCCTCGCGCGTGCGGCTCAACAACTCCGCGCGTACGGCGGCCAGCTTGGAGGCGGTGGACGATTCGGGATCGGCCACCGACGCCCGCAACGCCTCGCGCAGCAGCGCTTTCTGCAGGTGCCCCTCGGCGTCGGTGTAGAGCTCCAGCGGGAGGTCCTGCAGCGCCAGCGCGCGCTGCGCATCGGCCGCTTGCGAGGAAGCCGCCGCGAACGACATGGTGTCGTCCACCAGCATCGTCGCGAGTTCCGTGAAGTCGTCCTCCGTGCTGCGCAGGAGACCTTCCGAGCGCTGCACGAAGCCGTCGCGGCTGGCCGGTTGCCAGAGCACCTGCACCAACACGATCGCCACGGCCAGAACGATGGCGCCGGCGATCGCGAACCGCGCGAAGAGGCTCAAGGGCTCTTCCTCACCACGTCGGCGCGCGCCAGCAACTCGAGCGGGACGCGTACGCCGCCCGCGCGCGCCGCGCTCAGATCGACGACGACGCGATGGCGCCCCACGCGCATGCGCCGAAACGCACGGCCGTGCCGGGCGTAGTCGAGCAACTGCGCGGCGAGCAGCAGGCCGAGGCCGCGCGGATCGGGACGCACCGACAGCGCGGGCAGGTTGTCCGCCACGTTGGGCGAAGTCGATACGAGCGGAATCTTCCACGCATCGAGACGGCGGCGCAGCGCACTCACGTCCACCAGTGCGTCCTCGGTGATCCAGGCGGCGTCGCAGCCTTCCGCATCCTCCGGCACGCGGCAGCGCACCAGCTCGTAACCGCGCAGCGATTCTTTCTGGCTTCCGAACAGCGCAATCCGCCGCGCGCGCGGTCGGAAGCTGCGCATCAGGCGCGCGAAATGCGCGCGGTCGGTGCGCGTGTCGATGTGCGCCGCGGCATCGACGCCGACGCGCAGCAGCGTGCGATCCTTCGGCGTCCACGAGGCCGACTCCGTGTCGAACGCAACCACCAGACGCGCGCGCTCGTGGGCGGCGAAGTAGCGGGTCGCGCGCTTCAGCTCGCCGTCGAAGTTGTACATGCGCTCGCGGCTCAGGACGCCGTAGAAGGGCTCCAGCGCCTTCCACGCCACCCGATAGATGGCGGCGCTCTCCGCGTCGCGCGCCGAGCGCACGAAGATGACCGGCCGCACGCCCTTGCCCGTGTCACGCCCGCCGGCGTCCTGCGCGTGCGCGAGCGCGACGAGCAGCAGTACCGTGAAACTGGACCGCACGACGAGCGAGCCCCGCGCGCACCCGCACCAGTACCGGCGCTGGCCCCGTTGCTCCCGCGTTTGGAGCGAGGACGCGGCGTAGCCAGCGAGGAACGGCGAGGAAGCTGTGGCCGGAGGCCACCGCGACGAGGCGGTGACGCGGTGCGACGGCGCCGTCAGGTGCCGTGCCGGAAAAACGGCGGCGTCGCGGACCGCTCTAAACAGCATCGGGACAGACGGATCGGAAGTTGCACCAGCGGCAGGCGTTGCCGGGCTTGGCGGCGAAGTCCGGTTCCTTTGCCTCGTTCTTGTCGGGGTTGGCGAGGCACTTCTTCATCGATTCGATCGACGTGCGCATGTAGGTGGCAACGCGCTCGCGATCGGGGGCGGCGGCGGGCAGCGGCTGGAAATCGCCGCCTTCGAGCAAGTACACGGGCGCGCCCTGCACGTGGTCGGGATCGACGTTCCACTTGGCCGCCGCGAAGAGCGCGTAGAGCACGACCTGGTCCTTGTTGCGCGCGTCGGGGCGGCCCGTCTTCCAGTCGAAGATGAGCGTCTCGCCGTCGTGCTTGGCGGCGAAGTCGGGAACGGCATAAACCTTGGTGCCCTCGAAGGTGAAGCTGTCGAGCGTCTCCATCGCCAGCCAGTCGTCCGGGTGAATCTCGCGGATAATCGAAAACGAACGCGAGGTGAAGAAGTTGCGCACCGACGTGCCGATCTTCGCCGCGATCTTTTCCAGAAACTCGCGCGACGGCGCCGGGCCGTACTCGTGCTCCGCGAGGCGCGCGAACTTCTTGGGCGCATTGCGGCCCAGGTCGTCGCGCGACTCGATCAACCCCTTCTGCATTTCCGCCTTGCACCAGGCGAGCACCGCGTCGGGATCGGGATCGGTCCCGCGCGCGAACGCGGTAAGGGCGCGTTCGATGGCGCGGTGGACGACATCGCCCGCCATGAGATGCAGCCCGGTCAGGTTCTTGAGGCGATAGATCTCGCGCGTTCGCTCGTCGGCGGCGTAGTCCCACCCTCCCCACGAGCCGTAGTAATGAAACCAGTACTTCTTCGCGCAGTCGGTAAACGTCCGGCTGCGGGAGAAGCTCCAGGAGAATGTGTTTTCGAAGGGCGCCACGCCCCTATTGTTCCTAGTTCCACCGCCAGGATCGATTGAGAAACTCCAACAGCCGTTCGCCGCGCCGCAGGAGCCCGGGCTCTTCGAGCAAAAGCAGCTTTTGCGCGGGGGGAATCGCCGCGGCCTGCGCGCAGCTGCCGAGCATGGCACCCGGCACCTCGGCGGCCGGCAGGATTTCGGCGAGCCGCTCCCACAGATCCTCGAACTCCTGGTCGCCGGGCGGGCTGGCCTCGTGTACGCGGCGCAAGAGCGCATCGGCATCGTCCCCGCGCTGCTCCTCGATCAGTTCGACTTCCGCGGTGCGGTAGGGCTTGCCCCGCTCGCTCGGCCGCGCGGTGCCGGCGCCGACGCCCACAATCACGATATTCGAGCGCCCGTCCGGCAGCATCTTGTGCTGCAGCAAGTGGCCGACGCAGACGGTTTCGTGGAACGGCGGGCGCGCCTCGTACTCCTCCCGATCGCACTCCAGCAAGAGCCCCATCGCGATCAGCCGGTCCCCCGCGAGCGCATCGCTGACCATTTCGCGATAGCGCGGTTCGAAGATGTGCAACGGCATCAGCGCACCGGGAAAGAGCACCGCCCCCGGCAGCGGAAAGACCGGCACGTCACGCGGGAAGAGCGCGCGCATGGAGTCGAGGTCGATCATCGCGTTTCCAGCTCGATTTTCGGCGGCGAATCGGGCACGCGCGTGACGGGCGGCGCGCGACCGACGCGTGCCGCCGCCACGTCGAGCCACGGGTCGAGTTGGAGCAGGAAAGCATCCACGTCGAGCCCCTGCGCAAAGGGCCGGAATGCGTGCAGCTTCTCGGTGCCTTTGCGCAACAGCTTGTCCACGCCGGCCCACTTTTCGTGCCCGTGCTGGTGAAACGCCGCCGCCACCTGGATGAGCCCCTGATAGAAGAGCTTGAGGTCGGTCTCCTCGCGGATCCAGAGCTCCTCCCACGCCTCGTGCGCCAACCAGAACTCGCCGTCGCAGAACAACTCGATGCCCTTGAGGTACTCGCGCGGCCAGCCGGCAAAGCCCTCGTTTTCCGCCAGAACCTGTCCGAGACGGCGCGCTACCGCGACCTGCGTCTCATCGCGCGGAAGCAGCGCGCCCGGTGCCGCGAATCCGGCGGCGCGACCGCGGTGCTCCATTCCGAACGAAGCGAAAATGCCGCGCACCTGCTCGTCGAACGCATCCAGGATCGATGTGTCGTCGGGCGCGTAGGTGGCGAGGTAGCCGGCCGCCCGGCCGCCCGTGCGCGCGATGAGCGTGCCGCGCGCCAACAGATCGAGCCACGTTTCGATGCGCGCCTTCAAGGCACCAGGCATTCCGAACAGCACGATCGGCGCCGCCACGAGGTAGGCGTCCGCGTCGGGCGCGCCGCCATCCCACAACACGAGGCTGCCGCCTGCCGCCTCGGCGCCTTCGCGCGCGGCATCGATCAGCGCCTGCAACGGCGGCGCGGCGTGGTCCGCGGCGATCAGGCAGACGCGCCCCCGTTCCTGCCGGCTACTAGGCAAGACTTTACATTTCCGTGTAGTTGGGACCGCCGCCGCCCTCCGGGGTCACCCAGTCGATAATGCCGTAGGGATCCTTGATGTCGCACGTCTTGCAGTGCACGCAGTTCGACGCGTTCAGCTTCAACTCCCCCTCGAACTCGTAGACCGCGGCGGGGCAGAAGTACTGGCAGGGATTGCCGTACTCCGCCGTGCAGCGGTCGATGCAGATCGACGGGTCGCGCACGACCAGATGCGCCGGCTGATCCTCCTCGTGATTCGTACCCGAGTGGTAGACGTCGGTCAGCTTGTCGAAGGTGAGTTTGCCGTCGTAGATCGGCGCGGGGCGCGGGTGCGCCTCGGTGATGGAACCGGTCTCCTCATACGGCTGCTTGGTGTGATCGAGCCGGTCGTAGAAGAGGCCGCGGCCACCCAGCAGCGTCTGCACGGCGACCTCGAAGATCGCGCGCGGGCGCTTGTAGTTGCGGAACGCGGTGCGGAAGTTGCGCGTTCCGTGGAGTTCCTTATAGGCGGGCGACGCCTCGAACGCGGTTTCGTACGACTGCAGTTTCGCCGCACTCGTGTCCTCGGCGGCGATCGCCTCGGCCGCGGCGGCGCCCGCCATGGCACCGGTCTGCAGCGCCAAGTGAATGCCCTTGAGGCGCGCCATGTTGACCGAACCGGCCGCGTCGCCGGCGATCAGCCAGCCATTGCCATAAAGGCGCGGCATGGAGTAGAGCCCACCCCCCGGAAGTGCTTTGGCGCCGTAGCGAACCACTTCGCCGCCCTCGAGGATCTTGCGAATCAGCGGGTGCGTCTTGAAACGCTGGAACTCGCGGTGCAGGTCCCAGGTCGGATCCTTGTAGTCGAGCGCCATCACGAGACCGACGCTGACGAGGTTGTCGGCCATGCCGTACAGCCAGCTACCGCCATACACGTCGCTCGGCAACGGCCAGCCCATCGTGTGCATCACGCGGCCCGCGGGGAAGCGCCCCTCCGGCACCCGCCAAAGTTCTTTGATGCCGGTCTCGTAGTCCTGCGAGTTGCGCCCCGACATGATTTCGGGAAACTCCGCCATCAGCTGCTTGGTGAGGTTGCCGCGCACGCCGTCGCAGAGAATCGTCACCTTGGCACGCAGTTCCGCACCGAGCGCGTAGCTGGGCTTTTGCTCGCCCGTCTTGGAGACGCCGGAATCAACGAGTTGCACGCCCTTGACGCAGCCATCCTCGACGATCAGGTTGCGGCCGGGGAACTCGGGATAGACCTCGATGCCCATGCCCTCCGCCACGCCCGCGAGCCACTCCACCAGCTTTTGCAGGCTGAAGATGAAGTTGCCCTTGTTGTGCATGGGCGGCGGCGTCGGCATGCGGTAGGCGCGCCGTTCGGAGAGCGTGTACATCGCCTCCGATTCGACCTTCGCCTCGATGGGCGGATCGAGTTCGCGCCAGTTGGGCAGCAGCGCGTCGAGACCGATGGGATCAACGACGGCGCCGCTCAGCGAGTGGATGCCGGGCATCGATCCCTTCTCGACGACGGCGATTTCCAGATCGGACTTGCCCGCTTTCTCCGCCGCTTGCTTGAAGCCGATGGCGGCGGCGAGTCCGGCCGGGCCGGCGCCGACAACGAGGCAATCCAGTTCGAGTACGTCTCGTTCCACGCTCATTTGTTGCGCATCCTCCGCAGCGTCCGCAGGTTGTTCGCATAGCCCTCGGGGCCGCCCGGTGTTTCGAGCAGGCCCGGCAGGGAGGCGAAGCGGTCGTCGTTTACGAGCAGTTTGAAACCGGTCTTCCCGATTTCGCCCTCGCCGATGTTTTCGTGGCGGTCACGCTTCTTGCCGCATTCGAATTTCGAGTCGTTGAGATGAAAGGCGCGCACCTGTTCGACCCCGACGACATCGTCGAGTTCAGTCATGCTCGCCTCGTAGGCCTTCTTCGTCCGCAGGTCGTAGCCCGCCGCGAACATGTGGCAGGTGTCGATGCAGACGCCCAGCCGTTTGCTCTTCACCAATCGCAGCAGTTCGCCTAGATGCTCGAACCGGTAGCCGAGATTGGTGCCCTGGCCCGCGGTGTTTTCGAGCAGCACCGTGACATTCCCCCCGTTGGCTGCACCCTTGGTCGCCTTCAATGCCACTTTCAGGCTCTCGGCGATGCCGACCAGGCCCGCTTCCTCGCCCGCCTTGAGGTGGCTGCCGGGATGGATGCACAGGTAAGGAATACCGAGTGTGCCGCAGCGCCGGATCTCGTCCTCGAACGCGATGCGCGACTTTTCGAGGATCGCGTCGTCGAGGGCGCACAGATTGATCAGGTACGAGGCGTGGCTGACGGCGTCCACGAGATAGCCCGCGGATTCGCCCTCTTCGCGGAATTCGCGCACCTGCTCGTCGGCCAGCGGCTTGGGCGTCCACTGGCGCTGGTTGCGCGTAAAGACCTGAATGGCCTCGCACTCCAGCTCAAGACCCTGGCGCACGGCATTGACCATGCCGCCCGCGGTCGAACAGTGGGCTCCCAGACGCATCGCGGGCATTGTACGGATCGACACCGGAAGCCCTTACAATTCGCGCTCAATGGCAGGTCCCGAGCGCAAACTGGAGATTCGATCGAAGGCGGCGGAAGTCTTCGCGCGGCACGGCTTCGACCGCGCGTCGATCCGCGATCTCGCCAAGGCGGCGGACATGAGCCTCGCCGGGCTCTACTACTACTACCGCGGCAAGGACGAGATCCTCTTCGATATCCAGTTCCAGTCGTTCCAGACGCTGCTGGGCATCCACGCCGAGGCGCTCGCGGGCGTGACCGATCCCACGCGCAAGCTGGAGCGGGTGATCGGCGCCCACTGCGCGTTTTTCGCCAGCCACCTCCCCGAAATGAAGGTGATGTCGCGCGAGGCGGAACAGCTGGACGGCGAGTTCGCCAAGGAAGTCGGCGAGTTGCGACGCCGCTACGTGCGCCTGGTGAAGGGCATCCTCGACGAAATCGCCGCGGAAAAGGGCGTCACCCCCGAGACCCCCACCGAGACGGCCGTCTTCCTGCTCTTCGGCATGATGAACTGGATGTACACGTGGTACGACCGCGACCGTGACGGCGAACCGCATGTAATTGCCAAGCAGATCAGTCGAATCTTCCTGAACGGCGTGCTGGCCTAACCCCGGACCTTTCGCCCCCCCGGGCCCCCCCCAACATCATGCTCCGCATACTCCCCATCCTTGTACTCGCGTCTCTACTCACCTCCTGCAGCAGCGGCGGAGGCGATGGCGGCGGACTCGGCGATGCCCAGACCCGCGCCCTTGGCTGTACGCGCGCCACAACCGTCAACGTCGTGCGCCTGCTCGACCGCATCGAGAAGGTCATGCTCGTTGCGCTCGGCGATCCGCAGGATGGCGTGACCGTCACGCCGACGGCATCCGCCAACACCTTCGACTACGAGGTGGAGTTCGATGCGGACAACGATCGCACTGACGACACGCGCATTACCGGACAGATCACGTTTCCGCAGGATCCGGCCAATGGCATTCCGGGCGGCATGGATATTCCGGTGACCTACGTGCTCGCGCCGCTCGGCAACGAGGGGCCGTTGAGCGGCGAGGGGGAGGGGACGCTGCACTTCGAGACGCCGCGGCAGGCAACCGTCGCCGGCATGGTTTCGCTCACCGACGAAGCGACCGGCTGCGCGAGTGCCGTCAGCTTCGATACCGACACGACGGTGCGCGTGATTTTTTCGGAGCCGGTTGTGAGTGCGGTGCAGCTCACGGCGACGATTCACGAGATGCGCCTGTGGGGCAAGCTCGGGCTGAACCTCACGACGGATCGGGGCGAGCGCTTTGTCGGCACGATGAGCCTCAGCGCAACGGGCCAGAACGCGACGGTGGATGGCACGCTCGACGGCTCGAACTTCCGGCACACCTACTCGGTCTTTCCCGATGACATCGAGGCGCTCACGCAGTGCATCCAGGAACTGGCGCCGGTCTACGCCGACATGACCGGGATTTTCCTCGCGCTGTCGCAGGTGATCGACCAGGCGGGCGGCGATCTTTCGGCGGTGCCGGAGACACCCGGCTGGACGATCGAACTCACGTCCAACAAGGATGTCGCGAACTACGCGATCGACCTGACGCGCTTCGGTGTGCTCATGGACGGCGGACGCATCGACGGCCAAGTGCGCATCTCGCGCGTCGGCTTCCGCATCGCCATGCTTTGGAGCTGGCGACTCCAGGGTCGCATCGGCGCGGAAGTGGTCGGCGGCCAGAGCGCGCTCTTCTTTCGCGTGCAGTACGCGGCCGGCGGAGCCATCACGTCGGTCGGCGCCGGGTCGCTCGTGCGCGACGCATGCGAAGGCGCGTTCGAGATTCCCGACAGCGACCCGATCGTGCAACCCGCACAGGGCGGATCGATCCTCTTCGGCGGCACCGTCGGCGTGCACATCATCGAGGCGGACATGGCGGTCGGCCTCGGCGGCGCCGTGAGCCGTCAGGTGCTGATCGACGACATTCCCGCGCCGGTTGAAGTGGCTTTTTCGTTTACCGATTGAGCCAGTCGCCGGATTGAATTCGTGGCGCGTCGTTGACCGGGCGGTCGTAGACGTAGATCCACGCCTCGACTTCGCCAATTTTGACGCGCTCGCGCACGTAGAGTGGCGGATCGGCGTGGGCGCCCTCCGCTTCATCGAGTGCGGTGAGAATTGCCTCGTGCGGGATTTCGCAGAGTTCTCCGACGAGTGTGCCCGGCCCATGCACCGCAGCCGGATAGCGACCGAGGTCGTAGAGGGCGAAGCCGTCGAGGGTGTGCGGGCCCGTCCGCGGCTGGCCTTCGAGGATGTGGCCCAGCGACTCGCCCTCGCGAAGTAGCCCGTAGACAAAGACCTGCTCGATCATGTGATTTGCAGGAGGATCCCGTGCAGATACTCCGTCTCGGGACAGTCGAGGGCGATGGGATGGTCGGGCGGTTGCATCGTGCGGCGCAAGACGCGCGCGGAGCGACCGGCGCGGCGGACCGCGTCGCGCACCGTCTGCTCGTACTCCGCACCGGAAACAAGGCCGGTGCAGGAAAACGTGAACAGCAGGCCGCCC
>CBDURV010000099.1:0-10104 GCA_965369495.1 uncultured bacterium | reverse complement strand
GGGCCTCGGAAGTTGTTGGGCGGCGCCGCAATCGACCGAGGCCCAACGACCTCGGCCACGCCGCGATCTGGTTGCGGCGCAAAGCTCAAAGCCCAAAGCCCAAAGCCCGTAGCGCGTGAGCGCAGCGAGCGCTAACTTTGGACCCACGCCCAGCCAGCCTCGCTCTCTCCCGCCGGGAAGGTGCGCAACTCGCCGTCCATCATCTTCTCGCCGAGCTTGACGCCCCACTGGATCCACTTCGACGCCCCCACGACCGCCACGCGCGTGAAGTCGTTCTTGTGGCTGAGGCCGAACTTGGCGTCTTCCCACATCGCACCCAGCTCGTAGCGCTCGAACTCCTCGCTGAATTCCATCACGCAGTTGACCTTGGAGTGCCAGTCGAGAATGCCCGCGATCGTGGGAATCAGCACCTGTTCATAGTCCTCGTCCGTGATCTTTCCGCTGAGCCGGAAGTGGACCGCATTTCCTTCGCGCGCGACGAGTTCAATCATGCGGGCATTGTACCGATCCCGATTGGATCTCCTCGCCGACGTGAACGAGGCGGAGCGCGCGGCGTCAGTAGCCCTCGACTTCCGGTTGCTTCTTGGGAATCCGGAACGAGATGGACTCGCGCTTGCCGTTGCGCATCACGACCAGCTTGACGGTCGATCCCAGCTTCTTGTCGCGCATCAGGTAGGCGAGCAGCGCGCTGCGGTCCATGTCGGTGCGCCCATCCACCGAGACGATCAGGTCACCCTTTTGCAGTTTGCGTTTCGGCTCGCGGTTGGCGCGCTTGAACCAGGCGGGAGCGCGATTCAAAACCCGCACCCCGTTCGCGCTGTCCTCGAAACTCACGCCCGCCCACATCCACGACGAATACCCGGCCACGCGGTAGCGCCAGACCCAGTCCTCGGCGAGGCGCCAGCCGGGTTGCAGGTGCATCGTCAGAAGTTGCGTCTTGTCGCCGCGCTTGATTTCCACCGCCATGGCGCCGCCATCGTCCGGGAAGTTGTGCAGCACCCACTGGACGTCCGCAATCGAAACCAGCGGCTGCCCGTGCAACGAGACGATCTCGTCACCTGCCCGCACACCCGCCTTGGAAGCGACCGAGCCTCCGGCCACGCCCGTCACCGTCGCGCAGGCGCGATTGTTCAGGGTCAGACCGAGCACATGCGGACGCGGATACATCCAGAGCATCTTGTCCGTCACGCGAATGCGCTTCATGAAGTAGGAGTCGATCAGCGTGCGCTGCACTTCGTGGCAGTGCATGCAGCCCTTCTCGCCCGACTTGATGCGCTTGAGCCGTTTGTACTTGCGCGCCGCCGGATTCTTGTTGGCGTAGCGCCAGCGCGGCTTCGGCCCCGTCTTGCCGGCCAGCGCCTTGGACATGGCGGCGGGATCCTTCGTGTACGCGCCGTGGATTTCGAGCGCGCGTCCCATGGCAGCCTTGAGGCCCGCTTCCGTGTGGTTGGGATTCGAGTCCTTCTCGTTGCGCTTGGTCTGCGGATGCGCCCGTCCGAAGCGCCCGTAGATCGTCTTGTCCCCGTTCATGAAGAAGATCGACCACGACAGGAAGGGATCGAACTGGAAGGTCTCCAGATCGACGCCCCCCATCTGGATCAGGCGCACGCAGACGAACCGGTCGGTGAGTTTTTTCAGTTCAGCGTCGGTGGGAGCGACCAACTGGCCGTCCATGGAGGAGCAACCTGCTCACGGCACTCACTTGAAGGCGACGAGCAGTGGCTTGCCCGTCGCCTTGGCCTGCTTGTAGCCCGCCTCGATGTCCTCGTGGATCCAGCCATCCCCGACGTGGTCCGCCTTGAAGGGGTCCTCGTCGCCAGCGAACGCGGGAACGATCAAAAGGAAGGAGAGCAGGGCGATGCGCATGGCACACATAGTAGAGTGCGGGCAGTGACGTTCAGAGTCGTTCCTTACCAGAAGGCCGATGCGGAGCACGCCGTGGCCTTTTTTGCCGAAGCGGCGCAGGCCGACTCCGACCTCAAGCCGCCGACGCTGGCGGACTGGCGCTCGTTCGTGGGACAGGGCTGCAACCACGCCGGCAGCGACTTCGCGTTCGCCGAGCAGGAAGGCAAGACGGTCGCTCTGCTCATGTCGGCGCGCTATCCGGAAGAAGGGCGCGAGCTGCGCAATTTCCGCATTGTCGTGCTCCCTTCGCATCGGGGACAGGGCATCGGCGGACGACTTTTCGATGCGGTGGTCGAGCAGGACCCGGACGGCAAAGCGGTCCTGCAAGCGACCTGCCACCGTTCGTGGAAGGCGGGCACGCGGTTTCTCGAAACGCGCGGTTTTCGCTCCGTACGCGACGTGCTCTACATGATCGCGCTCGCCGTGCCCGAGGCGCCCCCGCCCCACGACCGCGTGCGCCTGCGCGACTACGCGCCGGGGCCGGAAGACAATGCGACGTGGCGCCGCCTGCACGACGAGGCGTACGCCGACGGCCCCGACTACAGCCCCATGGACGACGAGGAACTCTCCCTGCTGCGTGCGCGGGAGGGGTTCCAACTCCGCTTCGCCGACGTCGACGGTGAGTCCATCGGCTTTTGCCAGACGCACGAGTACGCGGACCAGATCTACATCAACAGCCTCGGGCTCACGCCGGCGTGGCGCGGACACGGCGTCGGCAAGTCGTTGCTGCTGGACGGCATCGCGCAGCTGCGCGAACGCGGCTACGACGAGATCCGCCTCACCGTACGCTCCGACAACACGCCCGCGGTTGGCCTCTACCGCGACGTCGGATTCGACGCGGAAGACGTTGCCACGACATGGTGGCGGGAATGACCGGGCGCGAATGATAAAGTCTGGCCATGCTCCGCATCGGATCCTGGATTGAATACTCGCCGCACGGCATCGGCCGCATCTCCAACCACCACGGCACCCGCTACATCGTCTCGTTTCCCGGCGTCGGCCTGCGCGAAATCGACGCGCACGACCCGGGCGTAATCGAGGCCAAGACGCCGCCCCAGGAGGACCCGATCAAGGCGGCGGTGCGCGAGGTGCTGGACGAGTACGGCTTCGGCGGCGCGTCCGAACTTGCCGGTCGCTGGGAAGGCGGCGAAATCGTCGTGCGCTCCGCCGACGGTGAGGTGGGCGAACACCGCCTCGCGATCGACGCGCTCTTCCACAAGGTGGTCATGATCCGCGACCGCCTGCGCGTGCTGGAGCAGAAGATCAACGCGAACAAGGCGCTCAGCGACGTCGAGAAGGTCGATATGCAGCAGTACATCACCCGCTGCTACGGCTCGCTGACGAGCCTGAACTTCCTCTTCAAGAGCGACGCCGACAAGTTCACCTCGAAGTAGCGCAGCGCGGGCGATTGACCGCGCTGCTACCGTGCGCGTATGACCAACCGCATGCTGCCCGACGCCCGTCTGCTGATCGACGGCGAGTGGACCGACGCTTCGCACGGCAAGACTTTCACCACCATCGACCCCGCCACCGAGGCGGTCAGCGGCACCGTCGCGCAGGCGAGCGCCGATGACGTGGATCGCGCCGCCCAGGCCGCGCGCCGCGCCTTCGATGACGGGCGCTGGAGCGGCATGGCGGCGTCCAAGCGCGCGCGCATCCTGTGGCGCGCCGCCGACCTGGTGCGCGAACGCGCCGAGGATCTCGCCCGCGCCGAGGCGCTCGACATGGGCAAGCCGGTCTCGGAGGCCAAGGCGGTGGATGTCGCGTTCGTCGCCGATCTGTTCGAGTACTACGCCGGTTGGGCCACCAAGATCACCGGCGAAACGCTGCCCGGCCTGCCCGGCTTCAGCGTGCAGACGCTGCGCGAACCGATCGGCGTCGTCGGCATGATCACGCCGTGGAACTTCCCGATGCTGCTGCTGAGTTGGAAGCTGGCGCCCGCTCTGGCCGTCGGCTGCACGTGCGTCGTGAAGCCCGCCTCGGTCACGCCCCACTCCGCGCTGTTGCTGGCGCAGATCCTGCAGGACGCGGGTGTGCCCAATGGTGTCGTGAACATGGTGCCCGGTCCCGGCGGCGAGGTCGGTAACGCCATCGTGCGCCACCCCCTGATCGACAAGATCGCGTTTACCGGCGCGACCGACACCGGCATCGGCATCCTGCAGGAAGCGGCCAAGACGATGAAGCGCGTGACGATGGAGTTGGGCGGCAAGTCCCCCAACATCATTTTTGCCGACGCCGACCTCAACGCGGCCGTGCGCGGTGCCATCTCCGGCGTCTTCTACAACAAGGGCGAGGTGTGCGCGGCGGGCAGCCGCATACTCGTCGAAGAGTCGATCCGCGAGGAGTTCGTCGGCATGCTGGCCGAAAAGGTCGGCAAGATGCGCCACGGCGATCCGCTCGACGCCAAGACGCGCCTCGGGCCGCAGGCGAGCAAGGACCAACTCGACACGATTCTCGGCTACGTCGAGAAGGGCCAGGCGGAAGGCGCCAAGCTGGTCACCGGTGGCGAGCACGTGCCCATCGACGGCAAGGGCTACTTCGTTACGCCGGCCGTGTTCGACAACGTCACCAACGACATGGCGATCGCGCGCGAGGAGATTTTCGGCCCGGTCGCGAGCGTGATCGGTTTCGCCGACGAGGCGGACGCGCTGCGCATCGCGAACGACAATGACTTCGGCCTCGCCAGCGGCGTGTGGACGCGCGACTTCGGCCGTGCGCAGCGCATGGCGCGCGGCCTCAAGGCGGGCACCGTCTGGATCAACGCCTATAACATCTACGATCCGGCGGCGTCGTTCGGCGGCTTCAAGCAGTCGGGCTACGGCCGCGAACTCGGCAGCGAAGCACTGCACCACTACACCGAGACGAAGTCGGTGATCGCGTCGTTGCGATAGTCGGTGTCCTTGCTCTAGTTCTCAACCAGCGTGATGCTGGTAGCGCCATCGAGACCACCCTGCACGTGGACTGCCACCACTTCGCCGTTGGTGTCGAGTTCGTAGACCGTGTCGCCGCCCGCGGTCACGAAGTAGCGGTCGCTCGCCGGCGCGAAGACGATGTCGCGCAGACCGCCGCTGGCGATCTCCGGAATGTAAATCGTGCGGATGAGCGTGCCAGTGTCGAGATCGAACTCCTGGATCACCGGCTCGTCGCGGCTGGCTACAACTAGATTGCCGCTCGCGCCGACTGTCATCCCGGCCGGCTGGCCCACGGTCTCCTCGGGTTCAACGAGCACGACCGGTTCGGGCTGCGGTTCGGTCAGGTCGTAGCAGACGATCGCACCGCCCGGAGACTCGGCCGTGATCGCCGTGCCCCCCGAAACCAGAAGCCCCTCGATTTTGGTGGCCGGCTGGGGCGTCGTGGTTTCGAGAATCGCGCCGGTGTCGGAATCGATGCGGATCAGCAACGACTCGTCGTCGGCGGTCGTCGCGGCGACCACGACACTGTCGACCGCGCCTTCGGGCCCGGCCGCGATCACGCCGATCGCCGCAGCCCCGGTCTCGGTGTTCAGGCGATCGAGCGGGATGATCGGAAGCCCGGGAATGCTGACGCCCGTGTTGGTCGTGAACGCGAGAGCGCCGTCGGCGGTGGTCGTGATGCCGATGGGCGTCTCGCCGGCGTCGTAGGTCAGCGCAAGATCCCAGTTACCCGAGCCGGTGAACAGGCAATACACGTTCCCGCTTTTCGTCCCGGTCATGAACGCCACGTACGAATTCGCACCCGCGGAGACCATGTCCGGGTTGTAGTAGCTCACCGGGTCGCGTGCATCAACGTCGAAGTCGTCGAACATCTCATCGAGCCCCGCCTCGATGATCGCCGTGGCGATTTTGGTGCAACCCGTCGCCAAAAGGGACAGGGTGACGAACAACGTCATGTGAGCAACGCGTGCCATGCATTTCGACATTCAACGGACCTCCGATACCGCACAGAGCAACTGCTGTGCCGCGAGCATGTCTCCCGCACGCCGCCGCGGTCCGTGGTCCCCGGGGCATTTTTGGCGGCAGTTTTGACTCGGACGCGGGGCGTACAGGCTATCCCGTCCGCTGCACCGGCAACTCGATGCTCTCCAGGATGCGCAGGGCGGACTTGCGCAGCGGCCGCATGAGCGGGTTGGACAGCACCTTGATGACCTTCACGACAAGGTCGGCGGTCCGTTCGGTTAACTCACGCGTGCGCTGGCGGCCCTCGGAGTCGTCGTGCAGCCAAAACAGCACAATGCCCATCGAGTAGGTCCACATGAGCCCCGGCAGGTGCGGCGCGATGTCGGCGGGAATCTTGATCTTCGCGCCCTCGAGCACCTTGGCGTACAGATCGATGCCCTCCTGACTACCAACTAACGGGAACCGAGCTTCTTCTTGGCGGCGGCGGCTTCCGCCTGAACGCGCACGCCCTGGCCAACCCGTTCGATGGCCGCGATCGCGATGCGCGCCTTCGCGGCATCGCCGGCCTTCAGCGCGGCGCGCAGTTCGTCCCGCAGCTTCAGGAGTGCCGTGTACCCGGCAGGCACGGGATGCTCCGGCGCGCGGGCAACTGGGATCTTGGCGAGCTCTTCCCACAAGTAGACCGGCACATCCCCGCCATTCATGAAGATCTGCTCTTCATCAAAGTCGATCCACGCGACCGAAGGACTCGTGATGAGCACCGGAAACTTCTTGACGATCCGCTTGTCGGCATCGACATCGATCAGTACGGGCGTGTAGTGATCGAGCAGCTTGCCCGCGAGCTTCATCGTGAAACTGCGTTGCGCGAACCTCCGCCCGGCGGTGTTGTTGTACGAGACGGAGAACAGCATGGGCGGGCGCCCGGTGAACTTCGCCTCCTTCATGCCCGCCTCGTATCCGACGACAAACGGGAACTCGCCGAAAAACGGCGTCCAGTCGCGCTCGACCTTCTCCCCGAGCGCGGTGCGCAACGTGTAGGCCATCGCGGCCGGGCTCTGCCAGCCGGCGATGAGCTGGGGCGTCTCTCCGTTCGGTTGGATCACACCCATCGACGGCAGGTTCTCGGCCGACAGCGCATCCACGAACTCCCGAAAGACCGTGTCGTTCTCCTGGCGGACGGCGCGTACCGGAATGAACCGCCCGGCAATCAGCCGGTACACCTCTTCGTCGCGAAACGTCGTGTAGCAAACCTGGAAGCACGAGCCGCTGGCAAGTGAATGAAGATCGACGAAGACGGGCTTCTTCTGCTTGCTCGCGAGTGCCTTCGCCTGCTTCACCGTCAGGTACCGCCACGGAATGCGTTTGTCGGTCAGCGGCCGGCGGTCCGACGCATTGCTCGACTGTTCTTTGTCGGCGGCTTCATCTTTCGCGAGCAGCCCGAACCAGAAAGCGCGAGCATGCTCGCGAGCCGAGACGAGGTCGCTTTGGGCCGGCCCCTTCGCGGGGTTGATTCGGGCCTTGAGCTGGTCGCCCTTTCCGCCCGTCACGACGACGCGGTGGCCGGACAAGAAGTGCCCGGCACCAAAACGGGTAATCAGGAACGGACGCATCGCCTTCGGCCGCGCGCGATCGGATGGGATGAACCACAGGTCCGCGTCCGAGCCGTAGATGCCGTCCAGATCGCTGTCCTGTGCGAACAGCGGGAATTGAACCCCTCCGATTTCGACCGTCGCCTCGAGGTACCAGAGGGGCAGGATTCCAGCGTCGTATGGGTCGTCATTCACGCCTCGGTACTCGAACCGAATCGGGAGCTTGCGCCCGGCGATTTGGATCGGGACGGAGGAGCAGGTCCGGATGAAGGCGGTCGTTTCCTCGTCGACCGCGCGATCCTCCTTCTCGAGCTCCACCGGATGCAGCTTGCCGTCGCCGTGCAGATCGACGAGCAGTCGGTCCGGTTGCCGCTGCTGCTTGTCGGACTTCGCCATCACGAGGGTGATCGTCTTGCCGGCGATGCGGATGGTCGTGTATCGCGGCTGGATCGTTCCGTCGGGAGCGGCGACCGCGTCCGCGGGTTTCTGCTCAACGAACTCGAGTGCCTGCGGGACAGTGCGCAGAGGCGGAGGCGTTCCCGAGTCCGGATTCCAGGCTGTGTGAGTCCCCGTTACGGCGACCCCTTCGGCGAACGCGCCGCAGGCAACCAAAACGAGCACGAGCAGAGCGCGATGAGACATCGGCGTATTCTCCCGAGATCGACTTGCGGCCGCAAGGCCTTGGCAACGGACGCGAGCGTCGTCGCGTCCGCGAACGTCGCTGTGCCCACGGCTACTCGGTCGGCTGCATCTTCACCTGAATACTCTCGAGCACGCGCAGGGCGGACTTGCGCAGCGGCCGCATGAGCGGGTTGGACAGCACCCTAATGACCTTCACGACCAGGTCGGCGGTCTGCGTAGTCAAAGCGCGCGTGCGCTGGCGGCCCTCGGAATCGTCGTGCAGCCAGAACAGCACGATGCCCATCGAGTAGGTCCACATGAGCCCCGGCAGGTGCGGCGCGATGTCCGCGGGGATCTTGATCTTCGCGCCCTCCAGCACCTTGGCATACAGGTCGATGCCCTCCTGCCGCGCCTCGGCGGACGCCTCGTTGAACGGGTTGAGGGGGCTCTTGGGATCGGCCGCATGGCGGAAGAGCAACCCGCTGAACCGGTGATACGGCTCGATGACCGTGAGCTTGCTGTTGAGCACTCCGAGCAGCCGTGCGTGCAGGTCGGTTTCGGTATCGAGTACGTGCTGCGCGGCGGCGACGTGATCTTCCTGCATGCGGTGGTAGTACGCCTGCAGCAGGTACTCCTTGCCCTTGAAGTAGTAGTACGCATTGCCGAGCGAGACCCCCGCCTCCGCAGCCACGGCGCGCATCGTCGTCTCCTCGTAGCCGCGCTCGCGGAACAGGTCGAGCGCCGCCTCGACGATGCGCGCCTTGGTCTCTTCGCCTTTACGAGTTGCCATTAACTACTTCCGATGGCTGCTCACCCACTCGACGAAGGACCGCGCCGAGGGGAGCAGTGCTGCCGAGCCGAGCGTGAGCGACCAGCCGCGATATTTGCGCAGGGCCCACAGACAGATCAGCCACGCCTTGGCGCCCCGGTACACGCCCCCCTCGTCGGAAACCACGGTCACGCTCTGCAGGGTCTCATCGGGATCGAGATCCGGATAGCTGGTCCGCGCCCGCGACGTGCCCGCGCCAACGAACTCGAGCTCGACATACTGCGGTTGATTCTCCAGCCAGCGCCGCGCGCGGCAGCACATCGAGCAGGTGGGGTCGTAGAGAACCGTCAGCTTGTTCATGCGAGGATCCTTTCCGGGTAACCAGCGTCGGACCGAAGCCGAGCGAGGGGCTGCTGGGCGAGCCGGGCCGAGGATGGCGTATTCAATAAGGGTTACGTGGACGAGGCCCGGCGAAGAACCAGCGGCCGCGCAGCCGGCTGAATCCAGCTGGTTACCCGGACAGGGTCCTAGGCCGTGGGAGTGGAAATATGCGTGTCCGGCTTGATGGGCGGCGGCGCACGGCGCAGGAAACTGCGGGTGCGAATCTTGGCGAAGAGCCAGAGGTTGAAAAAGTGCATGCCGCCGAGCACCAGCAGCACCAGGCCGATCTTCCAGGAGAGCGCCTCGATTGAATCGCTGGTGCCCGTCACGACCTGCTCGACCTTGAGCGCCAGGCTGACATAGCCCAGATTGATCAGATAGAAGCCCACCACCAGCAGGTGATTGACCGAATCCGCCAGCTTCTCGTTCCCGGCAAAGACATCCACCAGAAACACCCGGCCGTTCTTGAACAGTGTCTGGGCGACCCAGACCGTCAGCCCGATGCTGATTCCGATGTAGATCAGATATGTGACAACCATCGCACTCATCGCTTACTCCTTTGATTTTTGAACGTGTTCAATAAGAGTATCTGGCACGACCGGGGCAAGGGCAAGAGAAATTTGAACGCGTTCAACAAAGAGCTGGAAATGGGGGGCTGCGGGGGGAAATCTCCCCCCGCCGGTCATGCCTGCTGGCCCCAGACTCCGGTCGCGGCGGCGGCGCGAGCATAGTCGGCAAAATCGCGCGGTTCGCGTCCGAGCGCCCGCTGCACCCCGTCCCCGACCCATTCGTTGCGACCGTCGAGCACCTCCCCCATCAGATCCGTGAGCATCCGGGCCATCGCGGGACCGGCGTGCTCGGTGAGTTCGGCGCAGTACTGTTCGGCGGTGATCGTTGCGAAGCGGATCTCGCGGCCGGCGGCGCTCCCGATCGCGGCAACGACCTCGTCGAACGAAAGCAGCCT